>CAYVWO010000046.1:0-12271 GCA_964455495.1 uncultured Tessaracoccus sp. | reverse complement strand
GAGCGGGACTAGGCTGGGCGCGACGGAGGGAGTCCCCATGCCCGAGATGCCCGAGGTCGCGGCGGTCGCGGCCGAGCTCGACGCGAAGATGCGCGGCAAGACCATCGCGGCGGGGCACTTGGTGGCGTTCTCCGCGCTCAAGACGTTCCGGATCGGGCTCGACGCGCTCGCGGGTCTTGAGGTCAGCTCGGTCACGCGGCATGGCAAGTTCCTCGACGTCGACGCGCAGGGCATTCACCTGATCTTCCATCTCATGCGCGCCGGCTGGGTGACCTGGCATGACGTCGCGCCGAGGGTTCCCGCGAGGCCGGGCAAGTCGGGCTTGGTGCTGCGGATCGTCCTCGACGACGACTCGGGCTTCAGCCTCACCGAGGCCGGCACGCAGCGCGCGCTGGCTGTGTACGTCGTCGAGGATCCGCAGGAGGTTCCGGGCATCGCGGCGCTCGGCCCCGACCCGCTCGCGCCCGGCTTCACCGTCGACGACTTCCGCGCCGTCCTCGCGGGGGCGGGGCGCTCGCAGTTGAAGGGCGTGCTGCGCGACCAGAAGCGCATGGCCGGGATTGGCAACGCGTACTCCGACGAGATCCTGTTCGTCGCCAGACTCAGCCCGTTCAAGCCCGCCGACGGCCTCGACGACGAGGAGACCGCCCGGCTGTTCGACGCCATGATCTCCGTGCTGACCGAGGCGGTCGCCGTCGCCGCAGGACGCCCACTGACGGACCTGAAGGACACGAAGCGTGCCCACATGCGCGTCCATGGCCGCACCGGCGAGCCCTGCGCGGTGTGCGGCACGCCCATCGCCGAGATCTCGTACTCCAGCTCGTCGATGCAGTACTGCCCCGGCTGCCAGACCGGCGGCAAGCCGCTGGCCGATCGCCGGATGTCCCGCCTCCTGAAGTAGGAGATCGCGCGGGTAGGTGGCACCTACTGCGGCACCACCCACCCGCGCGACCTCCAAGGCGCGATACTAGGCGGGTGCTCGGATACTTCGGTCCCGCGGGGACGTTCACCCATCAGGCGTTGCGCACGGTCAGCGACGATGAGGCCATCGCGTTCGCCAGCGTGCGTGAGGCCCTGGAGGCGGTGCGCGCGGGCGAGGTGCGCGGCGCCGTCGTCCCCATCGAGAACTCGGTCGAGGGCGGCGTGTCGGCCACGCTGGACGAGCTGATCGCGGGCGAGCCGCTGGCGATCCGCGCCGAGATCGTCACCCCCGTCGAGTTCGGGCTGTACGTCCGCGAGGGCACCGCCCTGGCCGACGTCCGCAGCGTCCTCACGCACGGGCACGCCGCGGCGCAGTGCCGGGAGTGGCTGGCGACGACGCTCCCGCAGGCCCACGTGACCGAGGCGGGGTCGACGGCGGGGGCCGCCGCGGAGGTGGCGCGGCCGGACTCCCGCTACGACGCCGCCGTCTGCGCGCGCGTCGCCGGGCAGATGTACGGGCTGGATGAGCTGGCCTACCAGATCGAGGACAACCCGGGCGCGGTGACGCGCTTCGTCTGGGTCGGCCCCGCGGGGCCCGTGCCGGAGCGGACCGGGGCCGACAAGACGACGCTCGTGGCCTACATGCGCGAGGACCATGCCGGCGCGCTGCTGGAGATCCTCGAGCAGTTCGCGGTGCGCGGGGTGAACCTGAGCCGGATCGAGTCGCGACCCACCAAGACGACGCTCGGCTCCTACTGCTTCTCCATCGACGCCGAGGGCCACCTGCACGACAAGCGCGTCGCGGAGGCGCTCGAGGGGCTGCACCGCGTCTGCCCGACGGTGCACTTCCTGGGCTCCTACGCCCGCGCCGACGGCGTCCGCCCCGTGATCGGCGTCGGCTTCACCGACGACGAGTTCGACGACGCCGCCGCCTGGGTCGCCGGGTTGGAGACCTCCTGAGGACCCCTTGATCGCCTTCCTTAACAGTCGGATGTTGGTTCAGATCTGAACCAACATCCGACTGTTAGGCGGTGTGTCACCGCTCCCGGGTGACAGTTCTGGCGACTCGCAGGGCGGCGAGGAGGACCTCGGCGGTGAGCGAGGTCACCTCGCCCAGGATGTCGCCGTCGACGTGGCAGGGCACCGGTGACGCCGTCGTCACCTCGACGCGGCGCCCGCGGTAGCGGTCGAGGCCGGGTTCCCGCCGCGAGCCGACGAGCGTTCCTGCCATCATGCGCAGCACGTCGCGGGCGTGCCTCGGGGAGGCGGCGACGACGTCGAGCCGGCCGTCCGCGGCGTCGGCGTCGGGCATCAGGGCGACCCCGGGCCGAAGCTCGCCGACGTTGCCGATGCCCACCAGCGAGGCGTATCCCCACGCGGGCTCGGCGCCGTCGACGGCGATGCTCGTGTGCACGGGCCGCGCGGCCACGTGCTTCGCGCCCGCGACGAGGTAGGCGCCCGCGCCGATCAGCCTCTTCAGCGGCTCTCGCGTGTCGGCCAGCACGGCCGCGTCGGCACCCAGTCCGGCCATGACAAGGGCGTATTCCTCGAGGCCCGCGGCCTGCACCCGGAGCAGGTCGAGCGGAGCGGGCTCGCCGTCGAAGGCCAGCGCGACGGCGTCTCCCACGTCGAGCGGCAGGCGCAGGTTCCGCGCGAGCAGGTCGCCGCTGCCGAACGGCACGACGGCGAGGGCCGCCGTCGAGCGCAGGAGCGGTCCCGCGGTGGCGCGGAGGGTGCCGTCGCCGCCCGCGACGAGGACGACGGAGGCGCCCGCGTCGACTGCCGCTCGGGCGGCGCCTGCGCCCCCGTCGTCGGCGCTCGTCTCGAACCAGCCGACCCCGCGCCATCCGCGACGCCCCGCCGCATCATCGACGAGCCGACGCAGCAGCGCGGGGTCGCGGACCCGGGCGGGATTCGCGACGACGGCGTAGGTGGCCACACCAACGGGCTCGGCGGGCCCGCTCAACCGGCGGTCGGTGAGTAGCCAGGACACGGCGACGGCCAGCCCGGCCACGAGCGATCCCGCCATGACGTCGCTCACGTGGTGCACGTGGAGGAGCAACCGGTCGGCCCAAACGGTGAGCACGAGCGCCGCCCCGACGACGGCGAGGGCCAGGGTGCGCCGTCGGGAGAAGAGAGCGACCACGGCGAGGACGACGACGCCCAGCGCAAGCGCCGTCAGCGCGGAGGAGTGCGCGGACGGGTAAGAGGCGTCGGCGTGCAGGGAGCCGAGCCAGGGGGTATCGGGGCGCGCGCGGCGAACGGTCGTCTTGAGGAGCGTGGTGAAGGAGAACGTCAGCACGATGCTGAGCAGCAGGTGCGCGGCCAGCCGATACAGCCGACGGCGCCCCGCCCAGACCGCGAGGGCGACGAGGGCGAGGTAGGCGATGGTCGGTTGGAGGAGCCAGTCGACGACCTGGCCCACCCGGCCCATCGCGGACCCGATCTCCGGCGGCGGCCACGGCCACAGCGCGTCGAGCGACGTCGGCAGCAGCGCCGTCCACAGCGCGACGACGATCCCCAGCCCGACGACCAGCCCTACTCTCCTACGCATGGCGTCTCAGAACAGGCGCGACGAACAGCCACGGCAGCGCCGCCGTGGCCATGACGATGCCGGTGACGGCGAAGGCCCAGCCGAAGCCGAGGGCGTCGGCGATGGCCCCGGCGAGGAGGGTGCCGGCGATGGAGCCGAGGTCGGTGGCCATGGAGTAGGTCGACAGGGCTTGGCCGCCGTTGCGGTTGGCGCCGATCAGGTCGGCGAGCATCGCCTGCGACGCGGGCCCCACGAACGCGGCCCCCACGCCCGCGAGCGCGGAGAGCGCGAGGAAGACCCACAGGCTCTCGCCCCACCCGAACGGGACGGTGGCCACGGCGGAGATGGCGAGGCCGAGGACGAGGAACGGCCGACGTCCGTGTTTGTCGACGAGGCGCCCGCTGACCTGCTGGGTCAGCGCGCTGCCCAGCGCGAAGAGCGTGAGCCCGATGCCCGCCGCGGCCTCGCCGATGGCCGGGACCGCCGCGGCCATGAGCGGCAGCAGCGCGATGCGGACGCCGAAGTTGGACCAGCCGTTCGCGAAGGCGGTGATCAGCAGCGCGCGATAGTACGGCAGGCCGATCGCCTCGGAGAGCGTCATCCTCGGTTGCGCGTCGGACTCCGCGGGGCGACCGCCCGGACCCCCGCGCAGGAAGACCGCGACGACGAGCGCGGCGGCGAACACCGCGCCGGCGTAGATGAAGAAGGGGATGCGGAGCCCGAAGCCCTGCAGGGCGGACCCGAGGATCGGCCCGAAGATGTTGCCGAGCAGGAACGCCGTGCCGTAGAGCGACGACGTGTGCCCGCGCTGCTCGATCGGCGCCAGCCGGACGATGAGCCCCATCGACGACACGGTGAACATCACGGACCCGACGCCGCCGAGCCCGCGGAACGCCAGCAGCGCCCAGTAGCTCGGTGCCATGCCGCTGAGCGCGCTGGACAGCGCGACGATGACCAGGCCGATCAGGTAGATCCGCCGCTCGCCGAACCGCGAGATGAGCGCCCCGCCCGCGGGCGCGAACACCAGACGGACGAACGCGAAGATGGACACGATCGCGGACGCCGCCATGACCCCGACGTCGAACGACCGGGCGAACTGGGGGAGGACCGGCGCGACGATGCCGAACCCGAGCGCGATCAGGAACGCGGCGGCGACGAGGACCCAGATCTCCACCGGGATCGGCTGCCTCGTCTTCGTCTGCACGCGCCACACCCTATCCCCGCCCACCGACATCGCTCGGCCTCCGCGGTCCCAGTAGGCTGAGCGCATGATTGATCCCAAGTGGCTCCGCGTCGATCCCGACCGCGTCCGGCGCTCGCAGGCCGCGCGCGGCGCCTCCGTCGAGCTCGTCGACGACCTCATCGCCGCCGACGAGGCCCGCCGGTCCGCGATCCTCACCGCGGAGACGCTCCGCGCCGAGCAGAAGTCGCTGGGTAAGGACGTCGCGAGGGCTCAGGGCGAGGAGAAGCAGGCGCTGCTGGCCCGCACCAAGGAGCTGGCCGCCGAGGTGAAGGCCACCCAGGCCGCCGCGGCCGCGGCCGGGAACACGTTCGACGAGCTCATGAAGCAGCTCGGCAACCTCGTGCTCGACGGCGTTCCCGCGGGCGGCGAGGACGAGGGCGTCGTGCTCGAGACCGTCGGCACGCCGCGCGACTTCGCCGCCGAGGGCTTCGCGCCCAAGGACCACCTGGAGATCGGCGAGCTGCTCGGCGCCATCGACATGGAGCGCGGCACGAAGATCTCGGGATCGCGGTTCTACGTCCTGACCGGCGTCGGCGCGCAGCTGGAGCTGGCGCTGCTCAACCTCGCGATGACCAAGGCCGCGGAGTGGGGCTTCACCCCGATGATCCCGCCCGCGCTGGTCAAGCCGTCGGCGATGGAGGGCACCGGCTTCCTCGGCCAGGCCGCGCAGGACGTCTACCACCTGCCCGCCGACGACCTGTACCTCGTCGGCACCTCCGAGGTCGCTCTCGCCGCGTACCACGCCGACGAGATCCTCGACGCCAAGACCCTGCCGCGCCAGTACGTCGCCTACTCGCCGTGCTTCCGCCGCGAGGCCGGCTCGTACGGCAAGGACACCCGCGGCATCTTCCGCGTCCACTGGTTCGACAAGGTCGAGATGTTCGTCCACTGCGACCCCGCCGACGCCGAGGCGTGGCACGAGAGGCTGCTCGGCTACGAGAAGGACTTCCTCGAGGCGCTCGAGATCCCGTTCCAGGTGCTCGACGTCGCGTCCGGAGACCTCGGCCTCAGCGCCGCGCGCAAGTTCGACTGCTACGCCTGGCTGCCAACCCAGAGCCGCTACCGCGAGGTGACCTCGACGTCGAACTGCACCGAGTTCCAGGCCCGCCGCCTCGGCATCCGCGGCCGGTTCGACGACGGCGTCCGCCCCGTCGCCACCCTCAACGGAACGCTGTGCGCCATGACCCGCATCATCATCATGCTGCTGGAGAACCACCAGCAGGCCGACGGCTCGGTCCGCGTCCCCGAGGCGCTGCGCCCGTTCCTCGGCGGCCGCGAGGCGCTCGCCGCATGACGTTCACCCCGCGATTGGTCGCGCTCGACATCGACGGCACGCTGGTCGACGCCGACGGCGTCATGCCCGAGGAGGTCCACGCGGCGGTGCGGCGCGTCGTCGACGCGGGCGTCCCCGTGGTGCTGTCGACCGGCCGATCCTGGGTCGCCACCCGGCCCGTCTTCGAGCAGCTCGGCCTCCCGCCGGGCTGGGCGGTGTCGGCCAATGGGGCCATCGTCGTGACCTACCCCCCGTTCGAGGTGAGGCGCGAGGTCCGGTTCGACCCGTCCGACGTCGTGCGCCAGGTCGCCGCCGTCGCGCCGCACGCGCTGATCGGCGTGCAGGACCTGAACAGGTGGCGCGTCAGCCGCCCGTTCCCCGACGGCGAGCTCCAGGGCGACGTGCTCGTCCAGTCGATCGACGAGTTGGCCGCGCACGAGGTGTCGCGCGTGGTCGTCCGCGAGCCGAACAGCTCCGAGAAGGTGTTCGCCGAGCTCGTGGCGAAGCTCGGCCTGCACGAGGTCTCCTACTTCGTCGGCTGGTCGGCGTGGCTGGACATCGGCCCGCAGGGCGTCGACAAGGCGCACGGGCTTGCGATGGTCTGCGACGACCTGGGCGTCGACCCCGCCGACGTGCTCGCCCTCGGCGACGGCCGCAACGACATCGAGATGCTGCAGTGGGCCGGCCGCGGCGTCGCCATCGGGGACGCGCCCGACGTCGTCAAGGCCGCTGCCGATGCGGTGACGGGCCTGTTCGACGAGCTGGGCACCGTCGCGGAGCTCGACCGCTGGTTCCCCCCCGCGCGACTGAGGGAGGTCTCGCGCATGGGTGATCGCCGGCGCCGCAGTGGGTGCCACCTACCGCGGGTTCCCGACGTCGCCGACGTGTGGGGATAGACTTCAGCGGAATTGTTCCCTCGGTTCTTGAACGAAAGGCGCGCCTGTGTCGTTGGCACCCCTTGCGCAGGACTGGGGACTTCCCCGCGTGGGCGGGCGCCCCCCGTTCTTCTCATACATCCGCGAGGTGTGGCGACGGCGCGAGTTCATCGTCACGATGGCCCGCTACCGGATGCGTTCCGAGTACGAGGTCAACCGGCTGGGCATGGCCTGGGTGGTGCTCCGGCCGCTCATCAACGCGGCGATCTACGGGCTGATCTTCGGCCTGCTCCAGGGCGGCAGCCGCCCGGACAACTTTCACGTCTTCGTCGTGATCGGCGTCTTCTTCTTCGAGTTCTTCCAGGGCTGTTTCAACGACGGCTCCAAGGCCATCACCACCAACCGCAGCCTGGTGCAGTCGCTGGCCTTCCCCAGGATGACGCTCCCGCTGGCGGCGGTGGTGGAGCGGTTCCTGCAGTTCCTCGTGATGCTGGGGGTGCTGATCCCCATCCTGGCCGTCTTCGGCTTCTACCCGAGGTGGGACTGGCTCCTTGTCGTCCCGCTGGTGATCCTGTTCACGCTGTTCAGCACCGGGGTGGCGCTCATCACCGCCCGGCTGACCGTGCACGTCTCGGACCTGTCGCAGCTGTTGCCGTTCATCAGCCGGCTGATGTTCTACACCTCCGGCGTGCTGTTCGCGGTCGACAAGGTCCTTGCGGCGCATCCGTGGGCGCTGCGGGTGTACGACTTCTATCCGCTGTACCAGGCCCTGAAGATCGCGCGGCATCACCTCATGGGGGCCGCCGCGTACCCCACCTATTACTGGGCCATGTTCGCGGGCTCGGCCGTGCTGACCTTCGCCGTCGGCGCCGTCTTCTTCTGGCGGGCGGAGGAGCGCTATGGACGAGATTAGGCCGCGGCACGCGGCGGTCGCGCAGGAACGCGCGCCGGTCGTCGTGGTCGACGACCTGCACGTGAAGTACCGCGTCTTCGCATCCGGGCGGGCGGCGAAGGGCGCGCGCAGCGGCATGCTGAGCGTCACCCGCGGCGTGCGGACGGTGCACGCGCTGAAGGGCGTGTCGTTCGTCGCGTACGAGAACGAATCGATCGGCGTCATCGGCTCAAACGGCTCCGGGAAGTCGACGCTGATGCGCACGCTGACCGGCCTGACGCCGCCCGCGGCGGGTGCCGTGTATGCGCGGTCGCGGCCGAACCTGCTCGGGGTGGGGGCGGCGCTGCTTCCCAACCTCTCGGGGTCGCGCAACATCGTCCTCGGCGGCCTGGCTATGGGCTTCACCAAGGCCGAGGTGCTGGAGCTGCGCGAGGAGATCGGCGAGTTCGCGGAGCTGGGCGACTCGCTCGACCTCCCCATGCGCACCTACTCCTCGGGAATGCAGGCCAGGCTGAAGTTCTCCATCGCCGCCGCCCGCTCCCACGACATCCTCATCATCGACGAGGCCCTCGCCGTCGGCGACCGGCGCTTCCGGAAGCGCTCGGAGGCGCGGATCAGGGAGATAGCGAAGGAGGCGGGCACCATCTTCCTGGTGTCGCACTCGATGACCTCCATCCGGGACACGTGCGAGCGCACCATCTGGATCAACAAGGGCGTGCTGGAGATGGACGGCCCCACCGACAAGGTGGTCAAGGCGTACGAGGCGTCGAAGAAGTGACCGACGAGGAGCCCCGCCCGAAGAACCCGACCAGGGCCCAGCTGCGGCAGGCGGTGCAGCCGGACGAGGTGATGGCGCGCGCCGCGGAGCATTGGACGGGGACGCTGTACATGCGGCGGCTCTCGGTCAACCTCACCTACCTCCTGGTGCGCACCTCGATCACGGCCAACGGCGTCACCGTCCTGATGATCCTCTTCGGCGTCCTCGCGGGCCCGGCGCTGCTCCTGCCCGGCATCTGGGGGCCGGTGCTCGCTGTGTTCTGCACCCAGCTGCAGATGTTCCTCGACTGCTCCGACGGCGAGGTCGCCAGGTGGCGCCGCACGTCGAGCCCGAAGGGGATCTTCCTGGACCAGATCGGCCACTACCTGGCGGAGGCGTCGATCGGGCTGTTCCTGGGCCTCAAGGCCGCGCTGCTGATCAGCGGCGGCGGCATCGCGGGCGTTGACTGGTTCTACGCGTTCCTCGGAGGGGTGCTCGCCGTCGGGATCGGCTTCAACAAGTCGCTCAACCTCATGGTGTCGGTGGGCCGGCTGAACGCCGGGCTCGGCCCGCTCCCCGAGGGCGGGGCGGCGCGTGGGATGACCGGCGGCGGGCTGCTGGTGCGCCTGCGCCGCGCGGCCAGGTTCGTGCCCTTCCAGAAGATCTTCCATTCCATCGAGCTCACGCTGCTGACGCTGGTCGTCGGCATCTTCGCGGTGACCGGCTCCGACGAGCTGGCCGTGTGGCGCGGCTACGTGTCCGTCCTTGCTGCGCTGATCTGGGTGGTCAGCCTCGGGCACCTGCTTGCGATCTGGAAGTCGCCGAAGCTGAGCGCGGCATGACCGGCGCCGACGACCGGCCCACCTGGGGCGTGGTGCTGCTCACCATGGGGACGCGGCCGGCCGAGATGACGCGGGCGCTGGAGTCGATGCTGGCGCAGGCCGGGGTGGCGCTCGACGTCGTCGTGGTTGGCAACGGCTGGGAGCCGACGGGCCTCCCCGACGGCGTGCGCGGCCACCACCTCCCGGAGAACCTGGGCATCCCCGCGGGGCGAAACGCCGGCGTCGGCCTCGTCGAGGGCGAGTACATCGCGTTCATCGACGACGACGCCTGGCTCCTCGACGACGACTTCCTCCTGACCTGCACCCGGCTGTTCCGCGACGACCCTGGCCTCGGCATGATGCAGGCCCGGGTGAAGGACCCGGATCACCCGGGGGAGGAGCCCATGCGCTGGGTGCCTCGGATGCGCAAGGGCGACCCCCGGCGCACGAGCAACGTGTTCTCGATCGTCGAGATGGTGGTGGTGCTGCCGCGGGGCGTCTTCGACGCGGTCGGCGGCTGGGCCGGCGAGTACTTCTACGCGCACGAGGGCATTGAGCTGGCGTGGCGGGTGTGGGACCTGGGCCTGCGCGTCGAGTACCGGGGCGATCTGCGCATCGGCCACCCGGTGATGGAGCCCACCCGGCACGACGACTACTTCTTCAAGAACGCCCGTAACCGCGTGTGGCTGGCCCGGCGCTGCCTGCACTGGCCGTTCTCCTGGGCCTACGTCGGGTCCTGGACCCTGGTGCAGTTGGTCCGCACCCGGGACCGCGCCGCGATGCGCACGTGGTGGCGCGGCTGGCTGAACGGCTGGACGTCGCGGCCGTGGCCCGAGGGCGGTCGCCCGAAGAAGCTGCGCTGGCGGACCCTGGCTCGCATGACGAGGCACGGCCGCCTGCCCGTGCTGTGACCTCAGGCTTCCAGCGGCGGGAAGTAGGCCTCGAGGAACGCATGGATCGCCGAGGCTCGGCGGGTCGGGGCGGTCGTCGCGTTCAGGCAGATGACGTCGGCGTCGCGGTGCTCAAGGAGCCGGGGGAGGCGCCACCGGAGCTCCGGTGAGGCGACGTCGGCGTAGAAGTGGCTCATCTCGCCCGCGACGGCGCGGCCCGTGGCCAGGGCGTAGTAGGGCAGCAGCGACGACGCGGCGGAGACGTCCGTCGGGGAGCGGAACGGCGATCGCGCCGTCGCCGCGAACTGCTCCGCGGCCAGCGCCTCCAGCTCGAGGGCAACCGAGCGCAGCATCGCGTACGGCGCGTGCTTCAGCTTGTGGCCCGCCCGCGTCCCGGTCAGCCGCTGCAGGATGGCCGTGTTGTTCTTGGCTGCGGCGACGACGGGGTGGTCGTTGGCGGCCAGGGCGGTGTCGGGGATGGCCTCCTCGGTGAGGAAAACTCGCGGCTTGCCGTCGGCGGTGAAGTAGTCGGCCGGCCGGGCGTAGCGGCCGAGGAAGAAGTCGTCGTTGAGGTAGAGGTAGCGCTCGGCGAGGCCGGGGATGTGGTGCAGCCGCGACTCGATGGCGTGCGAGTTGAACGTTGGCAGGGCCGCCGAGTCGGAGAAGATCTCGTCGTGCCTGACCAGCGTCACCTCCGGGAACTCCTCGGCGAGCCACGGCGGCCGCTGGCCGTCCGTCACGAGGTAGACGCGGTGGAGCCACGGGGCGTACCGGGCGACGGCGCGCAGCGCGTAGCGGAGCTCATCGATCTGCGCGAACCGGGCGTCGTTGGCTGCCGTCTCGTGGCGCGGCGCGCCCCCCGGCCCCTCCAACCGCCGCCGCTTTCGTTCCTGCCAGGCGGGGTCGGAGCCGTCGACCCAGGTGAAGACGGCGTCGATGTCCCCGGTGTGGGCCTCGGGAGGTTGCGCGACGCCGCCGACGACGTCGACGCCCACGTCGGGCCCGGCGAGGTATCTCCCCCCGCGCGTCGCCCAGGCGCGGAAGACGCGCACGGCGCCCGGGCGCGCTCGGAACCGGGCGAGCGGGGCGATGGCGTCTCCCTGCTGGGCGTAGAGCCCGGGCGGTGCCGCGCCGTCCGGGGCGACGGCGCTCAGGTCGGCGCGCGTCGCCGCGATGGCGGCGTCGGCGTCGAAGGCGTCGACGGGGGTGGCGGCAAGGGCGTGCCCGCGGAGCCGCGTCCACACGGACCCCGACGGCGCGGAGACCGAGGTGGGCCGCGGCGGAGGCGCGCACGACGATCAGTCGGTGCCCGAGTCCATCGCGGAGCGCAGCGCGGCCGACTCGACGTCGGAGTCCGCCGCGGCGGCGCCGAGCTCGGAGATGGCCGCGGACTGGCCCTGCTCGATGGCGCCGATCAGGTCGGCCTGGCCGGCGAGCAGCGTGCCCTGGGCCGCGTACAGCTCCAGCTTGGCGCGGGAGTCGGCGATGTCCAGGTTGCGCATGGTCAGCTGGCCGATGCGGTCGACCGGGCCGAACGCGGCGTCCTCGACCCGCTCCATCGAGAGCTTCTCGGGGGAGTAGGAGAGGTTGGGGCCGCGGGTGTCGAGGATGGTGTAGTCGTCGCCTCGGCGCAGCCGCAGCACGACCTCGCCGGTGACGGCGGAGGCGACCCAGCGCTGGATGGACTCGCGCAGCATCAGCGACTGCGGGTCGAGCCAGCGGCCCTCGTACAGCAGCCGGCCGAGGCGCAGGCCCTCGGAGCGGTAGTTCGCCAGCGTGTCCTCGTTGTGGATGGCCGAAAGCAGCCGCTCGTACGCCACCCACAGCAGGGCCATGCCCGGCGCCTCGTAGATGCCGCGCGACTTCGCCTCGATGATGCGGTTCTCGATCTGGTCGCTCATGCCCAGGCCGTGGCGGCCGCCGATCTCGTTGGCCCGGCGCACCAGCGCGACGGGGTCGAGGCGCTCGCCGTTGATGGCGACCGGCCAGCCCTGCTCGTAGGTGACCGACACCTCCTCGGCGGCGATCTCGACGTCCTCGCGCCAGTGGGCCACACCCATGATCGG
>CAYVWO010000045.1:9409-12309 GCA_964455495.1 uncultured Tessaracoccus sp. | reverse complement strand
GGATACGGCGGATGGGCGAAGCCAACCCACGATCACGTCGTCGTCTAGACAACCTTGCCCGAACGATCAGTAGTATTCTACTGATATCCCCATTATTATGTGGATATCGATACTGGGGTGGTGATTGTCATGGATGTCGGCAGTCCAATGACGGCACTCGTGCCGACGCTTGACGGCCCGGTTCTAGAAGCGCTCGCCCGCACGTCGCGCCCAGTGACCGGCCGCGAGGTGCATCGGTTGGCGGGTGCGGGGAGCGAGTCGGGGGTGCGGCTCGTCTTGACGCGTCTTGTGGAGCACGGTCTGGTCCACGCGAGCCAGGCAGGCAGGGCGACGCTCTATGTCGCAAACCGCGCGCACATCGCCTGGCCTCTCGTTGAAGGTATGGTCGATCTGCGACGCGAGTTCCTTGGCCGCCTTCGCGAACTCGTCTCCGCGTGGTCGCTGGCTCCCGTGACGGTGGCCGTCTTCGGTTCTGCTGCGCGCGGCGACGGTGGTGTCGACAGCGACGTCGACCTCCTCGTCGTGCGACCCTCCGGTGACGACCCGGTGTGGGACACGCAACTCGACGAACTCCGCGAGCGAGTCACCGCGTGGACTGGGAACGCCTGCCAGATGTACGAGCTGACCGAGGACGAGTTCGTCGAGCATGTCGCTGCGCGGGAGCCGATAGTAGAGGAATGGCGACGTGACGCCGTTGTCGTCGTTGGGCAGCCACTGACCAGGCTGATTGACGGAGGCGTCGTATGAGGCTCGCCAAAGAAGGACGGACGCAGACCTGTGGCGTCACGGAGGCGCGGGTGCGAGCAGCACAGGCGCGCAAGTTCCTCGAGACCGCCGAGTTGATCCTTGATGTTGACGACGACCTCGCGACTCCGGGAGTCGCCGCGGCGCTCGCGGTGCTTGCGGGAATCGCTGCCTCGGATGCGTTGTGTTGCCGCAGCCTGGGGCGCCGGGCGCGAGGGCAGGACCACCGCGAGGCGATAGGCCTGCTGGCCCAGGTGGAACCGAACGGGAAGGCGTTGTCGCGGGCGCTCGCGCGGCTGCTCGACATCAAGGACGGGTCGCAGTACGGACTCGTGTTCCTGGGTACCGCTCGCGCAAAGACAGCGGTCAAGAGCGCGGTGGCGTTGACAGAGGCGGCGGAAGAGGTGCTCAGGGCGTGAACCTCGGGCTGCCTCCCCGGCCCGCCGTCGTCGTTTTCGGGCGATAGGCTCTCGAGCATGGCGGAGTTGTCGTGGCAGAGGCCGGGCTGGCGCGGGTGGCCCTGGGTGCGCCGGGCGCTGTTCCTGCTGCCGTTGGCCGGGGTCGCGTGGATTCTCTGGGTATCTATCGTCGAGAGCCATATCGATGTATCGCGGCTCGTGGTCTTGAGCGCGCTGATGTGCTGGCTGGCCTTTGGCCGACGACCGTGGCTGGCAACCGCCGTGTTCCTGGCCGCGTTCGTCGTGGGCTTTATCGCTCTCCCAGGCGATGGTCTCGGCTGGGCGGACGGCCCCGCGTGGATTCTTGCGACCATCGTGGTGCTCGATGCAAACTCGCGCTCGCCCGCCTGGCCGGGGTTGGTGGCCACGGCCGCGGCCGCCCTGGCGCGGGTACCCCAGATCTTCGGCGGCGACATCTGGGATATCGGCGACACGAAGATGGTCATGCTTGCGCTCGTCGGAGCGACCTTGATCGGGCAGCTGATCCGCGGGGCGTTCGCGGCGGGGCGGGCGAGCGAGGATGCGGCGGAGGCGCGGCGCCTGGTCGAGCGGCTGGAGCTGCGGCACGCGGTGCACGACTCCGGCTCGGCGCGGTTGGCGCAACTGATGATGCTGACCCGCGCGCTGCGGGAGCGGCCCGAGCTGCCCTCGGAGCTGCGCGCGGACGTCGATCTGATGGTCGACGTGGCCACCGCGGGAGCGCAGGAGCTGCGGTCGGCGATGCAGCCGCGCGCCGACGAGCCTGCGGCGCTGGCGCGCGAGTGGCGCCGGTCGCTGGAGGTGCTCGGCTCGGCGGAGTTCGACGTCGTCGACGCCGCGCCGTCGCTGCCGGGCCTGGATAGCGCGGTGGAGCGCGAGGCCGTGCGCGTCGTGCGCGAGGCGACCTCCAACATCTGCAAGCACGGGGCCTCGGGCGGGCGGGTCGTCGCGGCCTCGAGCCTCGGCGCCGGCACCATGACGCTCAGCTGGCTGAGCGACCACGACGGCCGCAACGCCGAGCCCGGCGGGGGACTGGGCCTCGCGGGCATGGCCGAACGCGCCAAACGGCTGGGCGGCTCGGTACAGGCCGCGCTGGAGGACGGCTGTTTCCGGCTCCGTGTCACGCTGCCGAGGCCGGCCGATGCCTGAGCCGATCAGCGTCGCCCTCGTCGACGACGACCCGCTCGTGCTGCGGCTCCTCACCAACATGCTGACCGCGAGCGGCATCGACGTCGCGTGGGCGGCTCAGGGGGCCGACGAGGCGGTGGCGCGAGTGGGTACGGACGCGCCGGACGTGATCGCCGTCGACGTCCTCATGCCCGGCCAGGACGGGCACGCGCTGACCCGCCGCCTCCTCGCGTCGTTTGGCCCGCTCACCGTCGTCATGCTGACCTCGCTCGACGACCCCGACTCGCTCGCCCAGGCGCTCGCCGCGGGCGCGATCGGGTACCTGGTGAAGACGGACCCGCCCGAGCGGATCGTCGCGGGGCTCCGGGCCGCGGCCGCGGGCCTTCGCCCGTTCTCGACGGCGTTGCCGCCGCCCGCCGCACCCCGCCCCGTCGGCTCCTCGGACCCGCTGTCGCCCCGCGAGCTGGAGGTGCTGCGCCTGGCGGCCCAGTCGCTGACCAACGAGGAGATCGCCGAGCGCCTGGTGCTGTCCCCGGCGACGGTGAAGCGCCACGTCGCGTCGATCCTCGCCAAGACCGACGCCCCCGACCG
>CAYVWO010000045.1:0-9309 GCA_964455495.1 uncultured Tessaracoccus sp. | reverse complement strand
ATGGCCCGATCGGGCCATTGACAGCGGCCGATTTGGCCCGCTCGGGCGAGGCGCGGACGGGTACTCCGCCGCTGGGATGGACCCATGAGTTCTCCTTCCCCTCGCGTGAGCGTCCGCGGCGTCACGCACCGGTACGGGCGCCGGGTCGCGCTCGCGGACGCCACCCTCGACCTCCCGGTCGGCGTGACCGGGCTGCTCGGGCCGAACGGCGCGGGCAAGTCCACCTTGATGAAGCTGCTCGCCACCGCAATGCCGTTGCAGACGGGGTCGTTGGCCGTCGGGGACCTGCCCCTGGTCCGCGACAACCTCACGGCCGTCCGGCGGCAGCTCGGGTACCTGCCGCAGCGGTTCGAGGTGATGGGCTGGTCGACGGTGCGGCGCAACGTCGAGTACGCGGCGTGGGCGCACGGGCTGCCGTCGCGCGAGGCGGGGGAGCGGGCCGACCGCGCGCTCGCGCTCCTCGGGCTCTCCGACCGCGCCGGATCCCGCGCCCGCGCGCTCAGCGGAGGGATGCGGCAACGGCTCGGCCTCGCCTGCGCGCTCGTACACGAGCCCCGGGTTCTGGTCCTCGACGAGCCGACGGTCGGCCTCGACCCCGCGCAGCGCCGCGGCCTCCGCGACGCCATCGCCGCCGCGGCCGAGCGTGCCGTCGTGCTGATCTCCACACACCTCGTCGAGGATCTCGCCACGCTGGCGGACCAGGTCGTCGTGATGCACGAGGGCGCGCTGCGATTCGTCGGCACGCGCGACGACCTCCGCGCGCTCGGCGCCGACGACGCGGCCGGGCACGCCTCGGAGCTGGAGGCCGGCTACCACGCCGTCGTGGAGGGCCGCCATGGCTGAGGGCGGAACCCTGGGGCTGACAAGGCCCTACGGCGTCGTTCCCGTCCTGGCCGCCGCGGCCATCGGCGCGATCGTCGGGTTCCTCGGCGCCGGGCCCATTCGCGGCTTCGCCGACGTGCGCGACGTCGTCTCCGAGACGCGCCTCGTGGTGCCGTACGCGGCGCTGCCGGTGGGCTGGCTGATGGTGTGGGCGATGGCCGCGCACCGGCCGGACTCGGTGCTCGTCGGCCCCGCTCCCGGCCGTGGTCGGTTCGCGATCGTCGCGCGCCAGGTCGGCGTGCTGCTGGTGCCGGTCGCCGCGTGCGGAGCCCTGCTCGTCGGCCCGCGGCTCGGGCTGCTCGTGGCGCCGCTGCTCGTGGTGGCCGTCACCGTCCTGCCGACGTACCTCGTCGACGTGGTGCTGCTCGCCAACTCGGATGCCTCGGTCGCGGCCGTCTCCTACGTGTGGCACCTCTACCACCCACTCCGAGGCGAGATGCTGGTGTGGCAGGTGGAGGCGTTCCGCGTCCTGTTCTTCCTCCTCGTCGGCGTAAGCGCGCTGCGGGCCGCCGCCGCGCTCGCCGAGTGGCGCGCCGCCAGCGACCGCCGTGCGCTCGGCGGCCTTGCGGTCCTCCTCGTGCCCGCCGCGGTGGCCGCGGTGGTCGCCGTCGTGAACCCCGCGCTCACCACCCCGGACCCCGACGACGTCGTCGCCTGCGCCGACGACCACGGCATCACCGTCTGCCTGTACCCGATCGACGAGCCCAACCGCGCGGAGGTTGTCCGCACCCTTGCCCCCTTCGCGCGGCTGTTCCCCGCGCGCGAGTTCGTCTTCACACAGGAGTACAACGCCGGAGGGTTCGCCATCGGGCGGCTCGGGGCCGACGCGGCCGACCGGCTCGACCTGGAGGTGGGTGGCGTCGCGGGGTCGTTCGTCGATGACCGCTTGCTCGCGTGCAACGAGGCCCCCTACGAGGCCTCTCAGGTTCGGACCGCGACCCTGCGACAGATACTCGTTCGCGGGGGAGGACTGTCCGACGACGATGGCGTCCGCGCGATCTGGCAGGCAGTGGTGGACGCGCAGGTGTCGGGCGACGGCGGCGACAGCCGCACACCGGAGGAGGATGCTCGCCTCGACCCGCTGAGCGACGACGAGTTCCTCGCCTGGTTTGATGAGCACCGCGACGCGGTCGCCGCGTGCCGCGCGATGCCGGAGGACCTCCCGTGACCCGGGTCGGCTGGCGGTCCGGCCGCGCCCTGTGGCTGCCGGTCGTAGGCCTCGCCGTGGGCGTGCTAGGCCCTGCCCGCGCGCCCGCGGGTAAGGTTCGACCCAGCCAACCGAAGGGTGAGTGCCATGGCGAAGGTCGGTCGATTCTGGAGCGACGAGGGCGAGGCCGAGTACCGGCGCGTCTACGACGACGCGAGGGCCCTCTGGCCAGAGCACGAGGTGCGCCGCGTGGAGACGCGCTACGGCGAGGTCCAGACGCTCACCGTCGGCAGCGGCGACGCCACACCGATCGTGCTGCTCCACGGCATGAGTTGCACGTCGCTGATGTGGCGCCCCAACGCCGAGGCACTCGCCGCTGGTCGACCGGTCATCGCGATCGACTCGATCGTCGACTGCGGCGGCAGCGTCCAGAGTTCACCCGTCCCCGACCTCGAGGCCGTCGTCGACAGCATCGTCCAGACCCTCGACGGCTTGGGGGTGCAGCGCGCGCACCTCGTCGGTCTCAGCTACGGCGGATGGTCGGCCGCCGGCCTGGCGATGCAGGCACCCGACCGCGTCGCCTCGACCACCCTGCTCGAGCCCGCCGCCACCCTCCACCCGATCCGCCCGGCCTACCTCCTCGGGTTCGCCGCCAGCTTTGTCCGGCAGTCGCCCCGCCGCTGGAAGCACCTGTTCGCGCATCGCCCGGCCGACGACATCATCAGCCTGCTCGACGCCAGCCGCCGCTTCTGGCCCGCCTCGCCGCTCCCCACCGTCTTCTCCGACGACGACCTCGCCGCCATCCGCGGCCCGCTCCAGGTGGTGCTCGGGGAGCGCAGCACGACGTCGGACCCGCGCCGGACCCGAGACCGACTCGCGACGGTGCTGCCCCAGACCCCGCTGACCGTAATCCCCGGCGCCGGCCACGTCGTATCGACCGACGATCCGGAGGCGGTCAACCGCCTCGTCCTGGACTTCATCGCCCGGGTCGAAGCCGCCTGACGGACGCGAGATGGCGCGAGTGCTGATCACCGGCATGTCTGGCGCCGGGAAGACGACGCTCCTCGAGGAGCTCGCCCGGCGCGGCCACGTCACCGTCGACACCGACTATGACGGGTGGGAGCTGCCCGGCGCGGTGTGGGACGAGCCCCGGATGGACGCCCTGTTGGCCGGGCACGCCGACGTCATCGTGTCGGGGACGGTGGAGAACCAGGGTCGCTTCCATGACCGGTTCGATCACATCGTCCTGCTGAGCGCCCCGGTCGAGGTGCTGCTGCACCGGGTCTCGACGCGGACGAACAACCCCTACGGCCGCACCGAGGCGGAGCAGGCCGACATCCGCGAGTACGTCCGCACCGTGGAGCCGCTGCTGCGCCGGTCCGCGACCTTGGAACTCGACGGCCGCCGCCCCGTCGACGAACTGGCGACGGCCATCGAGTCGCTCTCGACGTCGGCGACGAGCGACCTGCTCCTGCTGCCCAGCCCGCTGCTACCGGCGTCTGCCTACGACGGACTGGCCGTAGCCCTGACGAGGGGCGGCACCACGGCCCGGGCGGCCCCGACCCCCACCGGCACCGTCGACGCCACCCGCCTGGTCGAGGAGTGGTCCGCGCTGGTCGGCCCCGGCACGGTCGTGATCCCGCACAGCAACGCGGGCTTCGTGGCGCCCTTGGTCCGGGCACTCGCCACCGCCAAGGCGTCGCTGGTCTTCATGGATACGTCGCTCCCGCCGGACTCGGGCACCTACCCGCTGGCGCCGCCTCGGTTCCGAACCCACCTCGACGGCCTCGCCGACGACGAGGGCCTCCTCCTGCCCTGGACGCGCTGGTGGCCACGGGACGCATACAACGACGTCATCCCGGCGGATCAGTTCGACGACGTGGATCGTGGCTGCCCGCGCGTGCCGCTGGCCTACTTCGACACGCACCTCACGGCGCCGGACGGGTGGACGTCGTCCCGCAACGCCTATCTGGCGTTCGGTGGCACGTATGCCGACGAGCTGGCTCGCGCACGAGACCACCGCTGGCCCCACGCCACTCTCGACGGTGGCCACCTCCAGTTCCTGGTCGAGCCAGACGCGGTCGCCGACGCCATTCTGGCGCTCGTCGCAGAGCTCTCTGATCGGTAGACCTCGGCCCGCGCTATACTGGCCCCGTGACCACTGCTGCCGACTCCCGGACCGTCGAGGATCTCGTGCGCAGCATCAACGCCGGCGCACGCCCGCGGTACCTGCCCTTCTGGGGGCACCGCCCACGCCGCGACGGCCAGCTCGACAAGGCCTGCCTCAGCCAGTGGTGGCCCGCACGCTTCGATGCCGACAACGAGACGTTCGGGTCTGCCGAGCACTACATGATGTGGCGCAAGGCCCTCCTGTTCGACGACGCGGAACGCGCGGCGGCTGTCCTGACGTCCCCGTCACCCGCGCAGGCGAAGGCGATCGGACGACAGGTCCCCGGCTTCGACGAGGCCGTGTGGGTGCAGCACCGATGGGACATCGTCGTCGCCGCGTCGATCGCGAAGTTCAGCAGCGACCCCGGCCTCCGTGACTTCCTCCTCTTCACGGGGCAGAAGGTGCTGGTCGAGGCGTCGCCGGTCGACCGGATCTGGGGCATCGGCCTCGCCGCCGACTCGGAGTTCGCGGAGGTCCCCCAGCTCTGGCCCGGCCTCAACTTGCTGGGATTCGCGTTGATGGAGGCGCGGAGCAGGCTCTGACGACCTCGGCCCACAGCGAGACCAGGGTCGCAGCGGACCGTCGGTGTCCGAGACCTCAGCGGCTCGTGCGGCCCAGCGGCGCAGAACTACGGTCGAGCGCATGGACAAGCGCGGATGGATCCTCGGCATGACGGCGGCCCTCGCGCTCGCACTCCTGTCGCTGCTCACCAGCATCACCAGCGAAGCCCAGCTCACGGGCGAGGCCAACACCTTCTTGGCGACCCGGCTCAGCGTCAACAAGCTCCTCAACACCGGCACCGCGTGGGCGGGCCTCCCGATCCTCGCGGGCTGGCTGGTGCGGCGGCCGCTGGGCGCGGCCGCGATCGGCATCGTGAGCTGCCTGACCGCCCTTGTTGCGCACTACGGCCTCGGGCAGGCGATCGGCATCTTCGAACCGGAGATCTGGGCGTCGAACCGTTACTGGTTCGCCTTCGCGCTCGTCCTCGGCGCACCCTTGGGCCTCGTCGGGTCGCTGGCCCATCGCCAAGGGTGGTTGGGGCTGCTCGCTCGACTGACGGTGCCGCTCGGGGCGACCCTCGAGCCCTTCGTCCTGCAGATGTTCACCCAGCCGGACTACATCCCGTGGCCGGGACGGGTGTCAACGGCCGTCTGCGGCGCCCTGCTGGTGGCTGGCGGCGTCGCCGGCCTGGTCCTCGTCGCGATGCGGGAGCGCCGACGTCGGGCTCAGTCCTTGCGGCCCTTGCAGAAGTAGACGCTCGGCAGGATCCCCACCGACGACACCAAGCTGAGCCCCACGGCCCACGCCTTCTTCGAGCCGTTGACCTTCCGCTGTGGGCGCTGGGACAGGTCGGCCAGCGCCGCGACGCGCAGGCCCAGGTCGACGGTCACGCCGCCGATGATGACGCCCCGCAGCCAGACGGGCAGGTCGCTGAACTTCCGCTTCTCGCTCATGCCACCACGGTACTCCGCGGCATCGAGGGTGCGGCGTCCCCGCTGACCGCTCAGCGCCAGACGGCGACCATCGCGTCGTACGGGCCTGCGCTCATCGGCGGGGAGTCGGGCGGGAGCATCGCCAGCGCCGACTCCGGCACCACGTTGCGCATCGTCATCGACACGTCATCGCCCAGCTCGACGCTGACCTCCCACGCCCACTCCTCCATGTAGGGCGCCGAGAGATCGACGCGCGAGCCGTCCCGCGTCCCGGTCAGCTGCATGAGGCCGGGCTGCTGGTGCCACGTGTCGAGCAGCGACGCCTCGACGACCCCGTCCTCACCGACGCCTCCGACGAGCAGCACACCGCGCTGTTCGCCGTCGGCCGGGTGCACCCACGTGTAGTGGAGGGTGAAGCCCTGCTCGCCCACCCTCGTGACGAGTGCGGACGACGGCCCGTCGGCCAGCGGGTCGACCGGCATGAGCCGGAACGCGCAGGTCCCCGTGAGCGATTGGGTGGTGATCATGGGGTCGGTCCTCTCGTCGTCCCGGTGCGTCACCGGCGAACGTAGGCCCTGCGGCGCGGCCTGTCCAGATCGCGGGGTCACACTCGCACCTCGTCCCAGCTGTCCATGCGCGGAAGCGACCGCACGGGCCGGTAGGCGGCGCACACGACCGCGACGCCCACGCCGAGCAGTGCGAAGAAGCCATACGTGCCGGCCAGCCCCACCAGCCCCAAGCCCCAGCCCGCCAAGGCAGGCGACAGCGGCGCCATCAGGATGGCGAGGAAGGTGATCACCGACTCCACCCGCCCCAGCATCTCGTTGGGGACCACGTGCATCAGCAGCCCGCCGACCGCCGCGTTGACCGCCAGCGCCGACACCATCACGACGCCCAGGACCGGCAGCACCACCCGTAGGTCGGGCCAGATCGTCACGACCACCATCGCCGCCGCGAACGCCCCCATGCACGCGACGACGAGGACGCCCGTGGGGATGCGCTTGACCGCCTGCCCCGCCAGCACCGCGCCGAGGAGTGCCCCCGCACCGAGCGCGAACGTCACCATCCCGATCACCTCGGGCCTGTGGCCTGCCATCTGCATCGAGTAGAGCGTGGCCATGACCACCCCGTTCATCGCGAGGTTGAGGATCATGAACAGCCCACACGTCACGAGGATGAGTCGGGAGCGACCGACGAAGGCGAGCCCGTCGCGCAGGTCGCGCCACATCGTCGTCGGCTCCTCCCGACGAGCCCGGTGCTCGCCGTCGATGGCCGCGTTGGTCACCCACATGACGACGAACGACGCCGCCTGGGCGAGGAACGGCGCCGCGTATCCGAGCGCCAGGAGCAACCCTCCCAGCGGCCCGCTGGCCAGACTCACGGCCGCGTCGCGACCCTGGTTGTTCGCGACGGCCTGCGCCAGCAGCAGCCGCCGGTCGTACCGGTCGGCCAGCACGCCACCCGGAAGGAACCCGATCACGCCCCCGAGCGCCTGCGCGGCCGCAACGGTGCCCGCGACCGCCGGCGAACCCGTCACCGCCAACGTCAGCAGTGGCATCGCGAAGCACCCGAGGCCGAGCCCCAGTTGCTGGGCCGTGTCGCCGCCGAGCCACAGGAGGTAGTTGCGTCGGCGGAGTAGTGGCGCGCTGTGTTGGATGCACCGGTTCAGGCAGCCAGCCCGGCGATGATGAAGGCGATGTCGCACCCGCTGAGGGGGCGCATCCTCGCGATCGTCAACGTGCTCGGCCACGCTCGTTCCACCGACATCGCCGCGGAGCTGGGCGAGCCCGTGAATTCCATCAGCTTCCATGTGCGATCGCTGGCCAACGTCGGCATCCTGGTCGAGGTGCCTGAGCTTGCCAAGGACGCGCGCGAGCGGGTGTGGAAGCTCGGCCCGCCCACCATCAACGCAGACCTCGACCTTCTCAAGGACGACGCCGCCTACCGCACCTCCGCCTCCGCCTCGATCGGCCTCATCTACTCGGAGGTCGAACGGGCGATCACCGCGGCCATGGCCGCCGGACCCGAGACGCTCGCGCACTCGGAGGCGACGTCGCTCCGCCTCACGCGACACCAGGCCCGTGCCCTCGCCCTGCGGGTGCACGCGGTCATCGAGGAGTTCGACGACGACCCCGCCGCGGCCGCCGCGGGCACCCAGACCGAGGAAGACCCCGACGACACCGCCACCGCCATCTACACCGGGCTGTTCGGCATCGCCCCCGTCGGCCGCAAGGTCTAGCTCACTCGACCGACCACTGGTCGTCGGCGGGGCGCCCGGCCGCGACCACCCCGGCAGTGCCCTCGGCGACCTGGGACCAGCTGTCCAGCTCCAGCACCGCCAGCGCCGACGTCGGCATCGGCAGGAACCGCCCCGTCGCGAGGTGGATCAACTCCTCCATCGCCGGGTTGTGTCCCACCAGCACCACCGACGACGCCGACTCGGGCAGCCCCGCGACCAGGTCCGCGAGGTCGTCGCCGTCGAACGTGTAGGCGTCCTCGGCGTCGCGCACCTCGTCCGCGGACAGGTGCCGCGAGACCAGCTCCCACGTCTCCCGCGCCCGCGCCGCCACCGACACGACGGCGAGGTCGACGTCGCCGAACCGGCCAGCCAGCCACTCACCCGTTTCAGGCGCTTGGCTACGGCCCCGGCCGTTGAGCGGGCGGTCGCGGTCGGAGACCCCCGCATTCCAGTCGGACTTCGCGTGACGGATGAGGATGAGGCGTACTCCCATGATGGAACCCTAGCCACGCAGCGCCGCCGACGTGCCTGCCAGACCGGAGTGCGACGTCAGCGTCGGGCGCGCAACTCCGCCCGGACGAGCTCCAGGAGCCGTCCGATCCAGTTGCGGCCTCCGCGGTAGCTGGTCCAGAAGCCGTCGATGCCGTTGGCGTACTCGATGCGGCCGTCGGTGGCGAGCAGCGCCTTCGTCAGGTCCTTGTGTTGCGTGTACTTGGCGCGCAGGGCTGCCGCCATGAGCGCGAGGTTGGCATCGGGCCCGGCGCCCGGGCGCTGCAGCGCGTGGAACGCCGCCGTCACCGTCGGGTACGGCTGGCCGTCGACGACGATCTGCCGCGGGAAGTTGTTGTGCAGCACCTCCGGCGCCGGCGGCTGGGGCCAGTACTCGTCGCGCACGAACACCTTCTCGATGACGGTGGGAGTCCCCGTGAACTCGTGGAACTCGCGCTCCTTGTGGGCTTCCCACCGGGTGCGGTCGGCCCGGCGCTCGCAGAAGTACTCGATCGCCTGCGCCCGGACCTTCTCCGTGACGGTGACGCCCTCGGCCGTCGATCCGCCCAGAGGCGTCAGGAGAACCCGGATCGGCTGGTCCTTCACGTCCATGTCCGAGAGGACGTACGGCCGCAGGTGGGCCGGTACCCGCAGATACGCCTCCTGCATCACCAACCAGCGTTCGTGGCTCGGTTCCTCGGCGAAGGCCTCGGCGGCGTCGCGGCAGAGTTCGCGGGACGTGGGCCGACCGTTGAGGCGCTCGATCTGGTCGGCGACCTCCCTGACGAACTCCTCGTCAGCCACCGGGCGGGCCCGACGGCAGGATGGAACCGTCCGCGTACACCTCGAGGTTCGTGACGCCGAAGTAGTGCCCGCCCCTCGAGTCACGGCGGCCGAGGACGTGAGTGACGACGCCGTCGACGCGCTCACCCTCGACAGGTCGGTACGT
>CAYVWO010000044.1:0-12316 GCA_964455495.1 uncultured Tessaracoccus sp. | reverse complement strand
CTCGGGGGGGGCGTGGCGCTCTGGGGCGGCCGGGGGGTGTCGGCCGAGCACTCGGGCGCGGCGGCGGACTTCGGGGCGCCCGCCGTACCCGTCATCGTCGGCCTCGCCGTCGTGATCCTGGTACTCAGCATCGGGCTCGCCCCGCGGCTGTTCGCGGTCGCGGTGGACGAGGACTTCGCCCGCGTGCTCGGCATCCGCGTGAAGCTGCTCAACCTGCTCGTGGTGATCCTCGCGGCCGTGACCGTCACGGTCTCCATGCGCACCGTCGGCCTCCTGCTGATCAGCGCGCTCATGGTGATCCCGGTCGCCACCTCGCAGCAGGCCTTCGTCGGCTTCTACCCTGCGTTCTTCGGATCGATGGGCATCGGAGTCCTCGCGGCGGTGACCGGCACCGTCGGCTCCTTCTACCTGGACACCGCCACCGGCGCCACCATCGTCGTGACCGCCATCGCGCTGCTCGGGGTGAGTTGGCTGATCGGCTCCCGGCTGCGCCGCTCGGATCGGTTCATCCCGTTCGTCGAGGACCACGGCGCTCAGCCTCACCAGCCGGCCGAGGGCCACGACGACTCGCACGCGCACGCCGCGGGAGTCAAGGTCATCCAGCACGGCGACCATCTAGACTACGTCCACGACGGGCACCGGCACGCCCGCCATGGAGACCACTATGACGAACATTAAGCCCGCCACGCGCCACACCTGGCAGCGCGCCGCGGTTCGCGACCTGCTCGAGGGAGGCGAGGAGTTCCGCACCGCGCAGCAGATCCACGATCGGCTGCGCGACGAGGGCGCCCGCGTCGGCCTGGCGACGGTGTACCGCGCGCTGCAGGCGATGGCCGACGCCGGCGAGGTGGACGTGATCCGCACCCCCGAGGGCGAGGCCGCCTACCGACACTGCTCCGAGGGCCACCACCACCACCTGGTCTGCCGCGGCTGCGGCTTCTCGGTGGAGATCGAGGCGACGTTCGTCGAGTCCTGGGCCGCCCAGGTCGCCTCGCAGCACGGCTTCACCGACACGGGCCACGAGCTGGAGCTGTTCGGCCTCTGCCGGGAGTGCGGCCCCTCCGCTCGTTGAGCCAGGCACGCCGACGGAGTCGGCCGTGACTGCGTCGAAGCGCCTGGCCCTAACGCTCGAAGTAGGGCAGCGACCGCAGCGCCCTGTCCAGGTGCCAGGTGGCGTAGGCGACGACCATCCCGTCGACGCGCTGGGCCACCGCGCGCTCGGCGGCCAGCGCCGCCTCCCACTCGCCGGCGAGCAGCGCGCCGATGTGCGCCGCCTCCGCCTCGCCCAGCTGGGCCGAACCCGACGTGCGGCAGGAGACGCACGCGGCGCCGCCGCCTTGGGGGGAGAACCAGCGCACGTCCATGTCGCCGCAGCCCGCACACGCCGTCGTCGACACGGCGTAGCCGGCGACGGCCAGCGAGCGCAGCAGGTACGAGTCGACGATGAGCGGCGCGGGGCGGTCCCCCGCCTCGAGCGCCAGCAGCGCGCCGAGCAGGAGCCGGTACTGCTGCAGCGAGGGGACGCGCTCCTCCGCGACGAGCCGGTCGGCGGTCTCGACCAGCACCTCGGCTGCGGTGAACCGGGAGTAGTCCGCGCCCAGCTTGCTGGAGTGCAGCGCCTCCACCTGCGTCACCACCTCGAGCGCCCCGCGCCCCTCGGCGAACTGGATGTCGATGTGCTGGAAGGGCTCGAGCCGACCGCCGAACTTCGACGACGTCCGCCGCACGCCCTTCGCGACGGCGCGCACCTTGCCGTGCGCGCGTGTGAGCAGCGTGATGATGCGGTCGGCTTCGCCGAGCTGATGCGTCCGCAGCACGACGGCTTCATCACGATAGGTGGGCACGCGTCGAGTCTAGAGGCCCCGCGGGTGCGGACTGCGGAACCGCTTAGGAGTCGAGTTTTCGTTCAGATGTGAACCAAGAACCGACTCCTAAGGAACATCACCCTTTGTGCCTGGCGTCTCGTACCCGCGCATTTCGGCGCGACGGGCCACTAGGCTCGACCCGTGCCCACTCCTCGCCGCCGTCCGACCCCGCATCCGAGCGGCGCCACGGCGCCCGCGATCCCGGCCAAGGCGCTGCCGCGGCACGTCGCGATCGTGATGGACGGCAACGGGCGCTGGGCGAAGCAGCGCGGGTTGAAGCGCACCGAGGGGCACGCCATGGGCGAGGCGGCGCTGCTCGACGTGATCCACGGCGCCGTCGAGCTGGGCATCCCCTACCTGTCCGCGTACGCCTTCTCCACGGAGAACTGGAAGCGCTCCCCCGACGAGGTGCGCTGGTTGATGGGCTTCAACCGCGACGTGATCCACCGTCGGCGCGACGAGCTGAACGACCTGGGGGTCCGCATCCGCTGGGCGGGCCGCCGCCCCCGGCTGTGGGGCTCGGTGATCAAGGAGTTGGAGGTCGCCGAGGAGATGAGCAAGGGCAACGACACGCTGACCCTCCAGTTCTGTGTGAACTACGGCGGCCGCGCGGAGATCGTCGACGCCGCCCGCGAGATCGCGCGCCTGGCGCGGGCCGGGAAGCTCGACCCGGATCGCTTGACCGAGGACCGCTTCGCGCGGTTCCTCGACGAGCCGGAGATCCCCGACGTCGACCTGTTCGTCCGCTCCTCCGGCGAGCAGCGCACGTCGAACTTCCTGCTGTGGCAGTCGGCCTACGCCGAGCTGATCTTCCTCGACCGCCTCTGGCCGGACTTCGACCGCCGCGACCTCTGGGCCGCCGTCGAGCAGTACGCCACGCGCGACCGCCGCTTCGGCACCGCATGACCGCCTTTGGTTGAGCCGGGTCTCTCTGTTTGCACAATAGGCGTACAGTACGGTCATGACCGTTGCACCCGTTCGTCACAAGGCCGCCCGCCTCGCCATGCGCCTCACCCCGGATCAAGACGCCTTGATCCGTGGCGCCGCCGCCACCACCGGGCAGTCACTGACGGAGTTTGTGACGACCGCCGCTGTCGCCCGTGCGGAAGACACCCTGGCCGACCGTCGGGTGTTCCGCCTCGACGACGCGGCGTGGAAAGAGTTCAACGCGATCCTCGACCGTCCGGCACAGCGCATCCCCGAGCTGGCGAAGCTGCTCAACGAGCCTGCCCCCTGGGACAAGTGATCCCGCAACAGCCTCGCCCCATCGAGGCTACCGACGACACGGCCGACTTCGCCTCCGGCGAAGAGTCACTCGACCGCTACCTCGCTGACCGAGCGCTCGTCAACCACCTCGCCGATCTCGGGCGCTGTTACGTCTGCATCGATGGAGACACCGGGAACGTGCTCGGCTACTACACGCTGTCAGCTGCAGCGGTCGAGCACGCGGACCTGCCAGGGAAGGTGCGCCGCAACGCGCCGAACCCGGTTCCGGCGGTGCTGATGGGACGCCTCGCCGTCGACGCCAAGGCGCAGGGCTCAGGCCTGGGCAGGTTCCTCGTGCGCGATGCGATCCTGTCTACGCTCGTCGCGGCGGACCGAATCGGCGCCCGCATCCTCCTTGTCCACGCTCTGCACGAGCAGGCAGCCACCTTCTACGAGAAGCTCGGCTTCGACCGCTCGCCGACCGACCCGCTGCACCTTTACCTGCTACTGGCAGACGCCCGGAAGTCACTCGCCGACTGACTCGCCCGGCTAGGCGGCCAGGCGGTCGAACGCGGTCGCTCGGACAATCGCCGAGCCCGCGGCGTCGCTGGCAGCCAGGTCGACCTCGGCGGTGATCCGCCAGTCGTGGTCGCCGTCGGGGTCGTGAATGACCTGCGTCGCGGTCCAGGTCCTCGGTCCCTTGACGAGGCGGAAGAGGGCAGGGCCGCGGGCCGCGCCGTCGGCCAGGATCTCGTCGTGGTCGTCCCAGTAGCCGGCGAGCGCGTCGTCCCAGGCATCGCCGTCCATCAGCACCTCGAGCGGCGGCTCGGCGAGCCCTGCGGTCGCCGCCTCCAGCGCGCCGAGCTCCTCCCACCTGTCGCGCGCGGCCAGCTCGACGCGGCGGAACATGGCGGTGCGGATCATCGCGGTGAAGGCGCGCTCGTTGCCGGTGACCGGGCGAGGCGGGGGCGGCGGCGCGCCCTGCGCGGCGAGTTCGGCTGCGGCCGCGACCTTCTCGGGATCGGTGAGCGCCTCCCACTCGTCGAGCAGCGACGAGTCGGTTTGGCGCACCGTCTCCCCCAACCACTCGACGAGGTCGTCGAGGCTCTCGGTGCGGTAGTCGTCGGGGACGGTGTGCCTGAGCACCCGGTAGGCGTCGGAGAGGTAGCGAAGGACGGTGCCCTCGCTGCGCTGCAGCTTGTAGGTGGAGATGAACGTGGTGAAGCTGGCCGCGCGCTCCCACATGTCGCGCACCACCGACTTCGGCGACAGCGCCGCGCCCGCCAGCCACGGGTGCGACTGCACGTAGACGTCCAGCGCGTGCTCCAGCAGCTCGGCGAGCGGCTTGGGCCAGGTGACCTCCTCGAGCAGCTCCATCCGCTCGTCGTACTCGATCCCGTCCGCCTTCATCTGCGCGACCGCCTCGCCGCGCGCGACGTGCTGCTGCCCCAGCAGCACCTGGAACGGGTCCTCGAGCACGGCCTCCATGACGGAGACGACGTCGAGATGGTAGGTCGGCGACTCCCGGTCGAGCAGGTCGAGCGAGGCGACGGCGAACGGAGCCAGCGGCTGGTTGAGGGCGAAGTCCTCGCCCACGCTGTCGGCCAGGGCGCACCAGCCGCCGTACGCGTCGGGCTCCGCGCGCTTGACCAGGACCCCGGAGGTGAGCAGGCCGCGCGTGAGTGCGAGCGCCCGGCGCTTCAGCGCGCGCCGCTTGTCTGTCGTCTCGTGCGACGAGTCGAGCAGCCTCTTCATGGCCTCGTAGCTGTCGCCGGGCCGCTGCGCGACGTTCAGCAGCATGCCGTGGGTCACCTGCATCCGCGAGACGAGGTTCTCGGGCTGCGCGACGATGATCCGCTCGTACGTCTCCTCGTTCCACGCGATGAACCCGTCGGGCGCCTTCTTCCGCACCACCCGCTTGCGCTTCTTCGGGTCGTCGCCGGCCTTGGCGAGCGCGCGCTCGTTCTCGATCACGTGCTCGGGCGCCTGGACGACGACGAAGCCGACGGTGTCGAACCCCGCTCGGCCCGCGCGCCCGGCGATCTGATGGAACTCGCGCGACCGCAGCTTGCGCACGCGGGTGCCGTCGAACTTCGTCAACCCGGTGAACAGGACCGTGCGGATGGGGACGTTGATGCCGACGCCGAGCGTGTCGGTGCCGCAGATGACCTTGAGCAGGCCCTCCTGCGCGAGCTGCTCGACGAGGCGGCGATACTTGGGCAGCATGCCCGCGTGGTGCACGCCGATCCCCCGCTTGACGAGGCCGGAGAGGACCTTTCCGAAGCCCTTGCCGAAGCAGAAGGCGCCGACCTCCTCGGCGATGCGATCCGCGTCGTGGCGGGTGATCAGGTTGACGCTGAGCAGGCTCTGCGCGCGCTCGAGGGCGTCGGCCTGGGTGAAGTGGACGATGTAGACGGGCGCCTTGTGCTCCTGGACGAGCTCCAGCACCTTCTCCTGCAGCGGCGTCACCGACCACTCGAACAGCAGCGGGACGGGGCGCTCGGCGTCGTCGATCAGGCTGGTGTCGCGGCCCGTGCGCTCGCTCAGCTGCTCGGCGAGCGCGGAGACGTCCCCCAGCGTGGCGCTCATCAGCAGGAACTGCGCCTGCGGCAGCTCCAGCAGGGGCACCTGCCAGGCCCAGCCGCGGTCGGGCTCGGAGTAGAAGTGGAACTCATCCGCGATGACCATGCCGACGTCTGCGCCCTCGCCCTCGCGGAGAGCGATATTCGCAAGGACCTCGGCGGTGCAGCAGATGATCGGGGCGTCCGAGTTCACCGACGCATCGCCGGTGACCATGCCGACGTTGTCGGCGCCGAAGACCTGGCACAGCGCGAAGAACTTCTCGCTGACGAGCGCCTTGATGGGCGCGGTGTAGAACGAGACCCGGTCGGTGGCGAGCGCCGCGAAGTGCGCCGCGAGCGCCACCATCGACTTCCCGGACCCCGTCGGCGTGGCGAGGATCAGGTTGTTTCCGCTGAACAGCTCGATCGACGCCTCGTCCTGGTGCGGGTAGAGCGCGATGCCCTGCGCCTCGGCCCACGCGGCGAAGTGCGCGTAGAGGGTGTCGGCGTCACCGGAGACGCGGTCGGTGAGCTTGGGCATGAGTGCCACCCTATCGCCCCGCCGTCGCGCCCCCGTTTCGCGCGTAGTGCGGCTGCCAACGTCGGTTTTCGGTCACCCCCTCCTATCGGTGCGGTTGCGTGTGTCCCTATACGGATACTGGCAACCGCAATGACGACGAACCGGTAACAAGCCCGACATAAGCCACCGCAGTAGGCCGGTTCAGGCCGCCGCCGACGCTAACGCGGCGGCGGTCCCGGGCGCACGGCAGCCGGGAGAGCAACGCTTCACCGTCCCGGTCCAACCCCCGGTTCGTAGTCCGCTCGCGACCTGACCAGCCACCAGACACGACGTGTTGTGGACGTGCGGCCAGCGGTACCGCAGCGTGATCTCCTCACAGACGAGCAGGACGTCGTTGTCGCGCAACACATCATCATCGGTAGCCCGGCCAGGGTGGGCGAGCTCCCCATCCAACTCGACACGAACCCCGTACTCCGCGTACCAGGAGTCGGACCGGATCCACCGCCCTCGAATCCGCTCCCACTTCTGCCGCACCGAACGCGGCAGTCCGTGAGCGTGTTCGACACGTTTGCGATACTCCAGCTCCAAGTGAGACTCAACCCCCTCGTCGGTGACCTCCAGCACACGCAGGACGAAGCCACGATGGCGAACCCTGTTACGCCGCTCAACCTCCGCCAATAGGCGCCCCGGCTTCATCCGCAGTTGGATCGCCTTGATCAGGATGTCGAGCACCTGGGTCTCGGAGGCCGCCGCGTCGACGAGGTCGACCACCGTCTGCTCCAACGACGTCCGCGCCGGGAACCCCACACCGCACACCTGTGGATAACTCAGAGCGCCACGTGCGAAGGTCAACGCGGCTGCCAACGTCGGGTTCTGCCGCATCCTCGCGTTACCGCGGTTGCCTGTGTCCGTATAGGGATACGCGCAACCGCAGTAACTCGATTCTCACGCCGAGACCGACAGAAGCAACCGCGGTATCACCGGCCGACATGGCTGTGGTCACGCCGGGCCGATGCGGTGCACGGTCACCTGCGACTGGTTCAGGAACCTCACCGGCGGGCCGGTCACGCCGACGCCGCTGTCCACGAACAGCGTCGCGTCGCCGTCGGTGTAGGCGCCCTTGCTGACCTTCGGGAACCAGTCTCCTCCGGGTTGGTACAGCGCGCCGATCAGCGGGAAGCGGAGCTGGCCGCCGTGTGTGTGGCCACACATGGCGTAGTCGACGCCGTACTCGTCCAACTCCGGCAGGAGGCCCGGCGAGTGGGTCAGGACCAGCCGGAACACTCCGTCGGAGTGGTTCTCGTCGCGGCCTCCGCTGCCGGCCGCACCCGCGGCGCCACCTCGTGCATCACCGGCAAGCCCCGCGACCGCGGTGGCGAGGTCGGCGTGGCCGCTGTAGTAGTCGTCGACGCCGACGAGCTGGACGCGGCCGAAGTCGCCCTCGAACGGCAGCGACTCGTTGACCAGGATCGTCACCCCGTACTCGCGGAGCAGCGCGTGCAGGTCCTGCTGGTCCCGCGACCAGTGGTCGTGGTTGCCGTCGACGTAGAACCGCGGCGCGTCGATCGTCGCCAACCCCGCCACCAGGCGCTCGACCGGATCGAGCGCGTCGTTGCTGGTGTTGACGAGGTCGCCGGTGAGCGCGATCAGGTCCGGGTCGGCGCCGCGCGCCAACTCGACGATCTGGTCCACCTGCGCGGGCCGCGGGACGTTGTGGAAGTCGGTCACCTGCAGGACGCGCAGCTCCCCCACCAGCTCGGAGGTCGCGAACGTCGTCTCCACCAGCCGCGTGTTGCGCACCTCCCAATCGGCGCGGAACCAGACGCCCCCGGCCAGCAGGAACACCACAACAACAGCCAACCCGAGCCGACGCCGACGCCGACGACGCCGAGCCGCAACCCGCAACGAACGCCGTGCGCGACCGGGAGCGGTCGACTCCCGCCGATCCAGTTCCTGAGTCACAGGTTCACCTCCACCAGGTAACCTAACGGCAGCGTTCGCGCGTCGGCGTCGGCCTCCAGTCGTCGGTGCCAGGCCGCCGTCCAGACGCTGGTCGCACTTGACATTGCATTCGGGAACGCTAGATTTGCTTTTGCAAATACGACGCAGGAGGAACCCACGCGACGCATCCTGAAGGCAAACGCCGGGCTGGCCATCATCGCGCTCGTGCTCGGCGTCGGCTCCCTCACCGCGAACGCGGACGAAGCCGCCGAGGACACCAAGATCCTGCTCGTCCTCGATGCCTCCGGCTCCATGAAGGGCGACGACCCCTCCGGCAGCACCAAACTCAAGGCCGCCAAAAAGGCCCTCACCACCGCGATCTCGACGCTCCCCGCCGACGCCCAGGTCGGCCTGCGCGTCTACGGCGCCACCTACCCCGGCAAGGACAGGAAGTTGTCCTGCGTCGACACCCAGCTCGCCCACCCCGTCGGCCCCCTCGACGTCGCGGGCCTCACCACACAGATCAATGCCGTCAAGGCCCAGGGCGACACCCCCATCGCCTACAGCCTCGAGAAGGCCGTCGACGACCTCGGAACGGAAGGCAAGCGCCACATTATCCTCGTCTCCGACGGCGAGGAGAACTGCGACCCGGATCCCTGCGCGGTGGTCAAGAAGCTCGTCGACAAGGACGTGAGCATCCAGGTCGACACCGTCGGCTACGCCGTGGACAAGAAGGCCCGCAACCAACTCCAATGCATCGCGGAGGCGGGCAAGGGCACCTACTACGACGCCGCCGACGCCGACATCCTCACCTCGACCCTCAGCCGCCTCTCCACGCGAGCGCTGCGCGCGTTCACCGTCCAAGGCACCCCCGTCGAGGGCACGCCGACGCCCGACGACGCGCCGCTGCTCGCCGTCGGCCAGTACACCGACACCATGCCCGTCTCCGAGACCGAGGACCTCGTGCGGCACTATCGGCTGCAGCGCACCGTGCCCGGGTCGACGATCCGCGCCTCCACGGTCACCCGGCTGCCCCGGGAGGACGGCCGGGATCTCCGCCAGATGCCCCACTGGCAGTACACGATCAGCACGCTCGACGGCGTGGAGTGCAGCTCGACGTGGGCGCTCGCCGACGACCTGAGCAACGCGGGCGTCCTGCTCGCCGGCACCGCCCTCGCCCTTCCCGTTGATCCCCGCGCCGAGTACGTCGACAAGGACAAGCAGGCCTGCGCCGACGCGACCGACCTCGTGCTGCAGCTCGAGCGCCGCTCCGAGAAGCAGGCCGAGCCGATGCCCATCGAGATCGTGGTCCTCGAGGAGGACCCTGTCCCCGACGTCCCCGCCCTGCCCGAGGGCGTCACCGACATCCCCTCCAGCTCGACGGGTATGGAGTATCCGCCCGCCGGCACGCCCGTGAAGGTGATCGGCGGCGCGAGCTTCAACGACGCGCTCGAGATCGCGCCCGGAACCTACGAGACCGAGGTCGTGCCCGGCGAGATGCTGTTCTTCCGCTCCCCCATCGGGTGGGGTCAGAGCGCCGTCTACTCCATCGACGGCCCGGACCCGGACTCCGCCGCCATCAAGGCGACGGAGAGCTCGCCGCTGCCCGCCTACATCCCGATCTTCGGCGACGTCTACGCACCCGATCGCAGCCAGATGGACTCTCAAGAGCTCTGGAAGCACGGGATCTGGAGGAAGTACGGCGGAGGAAAGATCGACGCGCCGTCCAGTCCTGAGATCAACGTGGTTCCCGAGGTGCGCTACCGCAACCGGTGGGACTCGGAGCAGATGTACTTCCGCGCCAGCCGGGGCTTCTCGATGGCCGGCGACTACTACTTCACCGTCGCCGTCCCCGGCGACTCCGACACGCCCGAGGGGGTCCCGCTCCCGGTTCGGTTCACCCTCGCCGTCGACGGCGAGGCCACCGACGTCACCGGCCGCGGGGAGCCGACGCCGACGCCCTCACCCACTCCGTCGCCGAGCCCCTTCCCGACGACGACGAGCCCCGCACCGACGGCCGCCACCCAGCCGCCGGTCGACGACGCGAAGCCCGACGAGAGGGAGGCCTCCGGCGTGTCGCCGCTGACGATCGGCGGCGTCGCGCTGATCGGCCTCGGCCTCGCGGGCGGCGCGGTCTACCTGGCCCGGCGCCGGGGTTCAGATCAGGCTGAGCACGAGTAGGACGGCCCCCGCCACGACCGCGAGCCCGCTCGCGATGAGCAGGATTGGGAAGCTGCGCGCCTGCGACGAGGACGGGGCGACCGCAGCGGGCGCTTCGACCAGGGCAGCGGGCGGGGCGACCAGCGCGGCCGGCGGCTCGACCAGCGTGTCGGTGACAGTGGCGCCGTCGGCGCCCAGCGCGCTGACCTGGCGGAAGACCTCGATACCCTCAGCAGCTCCCGGCGTCCAGGCCAGCTCCGGCGCGGCGAGCCGATAGGCGACCTCGCCCAGCGCGGGCCTCGCGGCGGGGTCGTCGGCGACGAGGTCGACGACCAGCGACCACAGCGCGGGCGGGCAGCCGACGGGTACCGCGCCGGCGTCGACGCGTTCGGGCCGCGCACCCAGCAGCATCGCGGCGGCCACCATCCCGAGCGCGTACAGGTCCGAGGCGGGCGTCGGGTCGTCGAAGCGCAGCAGCTCGGGCGCCAGGTACCCGGGCGTCCCCGCCACGGCTCCTGTCGTCGTGAACCGCGGGCCATCGAGGTCGACGGCGATTCCGAAGTCCGTGAGATAGGCGTGCGGGCGGCCGGTTCCGGTGGGGTCGAGCAGGATGTTCGACGGCTTCAGGTCGCGGTGCACGACGCGCGCCGCGTGCACGGCCGACAGGGCGTCGGCCAGCTGCCGAATCACCTCGGAGACGAAGAGAGGGGGCAGGGCGCCGAAGTCGCCGATCAGCGTGGCCACCGAGCCACCCTCGACCACGGGCATGGTGAACAGCACCCGGCCGTCCTCGCCCGCCCAGCCGAGCGGCACGATGATGTGAGGGTGATGTATCCGCACCGCCTGCTCGCGGACGAACCGCAGCACGGCGACCGCGTCCGACTGGCGCAGCACCTTGGCCGCGACCACGCCGCCGGTGCGTAGGTCCCTGACCCGCCAGATGGACCCCATGCCACCGAGGCCGATCTGATCGATCAGCTCGTAGCGGCCGGCGAAGACCTCACCCATGCGACCTGGCGGCGGCGCTCAGCACCTGGGCGAGCGGCGCGGAGGTGGTCAGATCGGCGAGCCTCGCCAGCTCGTCGGCACCGGCGAGTCGCCGCAGCTCGGCGACGACCTCCCCCGGGACCGGGGTAGAGGTCAGCGTCACGTGGGTCTCCTGGATCGACGCGAGCCGCGCCTCCAACTCCCCACGCGTCAAGGACGACGCGATGTCGACGAGGTCGTTCAGCGCGGCGAGGCGAGTAACGGCGGCGGGGTTGCCGAGCTTCGTCCGGTGACCCGACAGCAGCTGCGACAGCATCGGCGCCGAGACCCCCATCACGGCCGCAAGCCGGCCCTGCGTCAGCCCGAGGCCGGAGGTGATCCGGGCCGCAATGTCGGCAAGCGGCGCGCCGTACAGCTCGCGCTGCTTCTCGCGGTTAGCTTCCTGCATCACGGCCCGGACGGGTCAGACGGCGTTGCGCGTGGCCGCGTGGATCGCCTCGGCGCGGTTCAGCGCGCTCAGGATCGCCTTCATCGACGCGCTCGTGATGCTCGGGTCGACGCCGACACCCCACAGGACCTGCGCGTCGTCGCCCTCGCCGACCTCGCACTCGACGTAGGCCGCGGCGTTGGCGTCGCCGCCGGACTGCAGCGCGTGCTCCGCGTAGTCCAGGACGCGAACGCGCGCGCCCTCGGAGGCCAGCGCGTCGACGAACGCCGAGACGGGGCCGTTGCCCTCACCCTCTACCTCGACCTGGTGCCGCGTCGGCCCGTTGACCGTGGCATGGACGTGGAACTCGCCGTTGCTCGACGTGGAGCCGGCCGCCGTCAGCGCCCAGGGGCCGTCGGCCAGGTACTCGCGCTGGAAGATCTGGTGGATCTCGTCGGCGGTGACCTCGCCGCCCGCGACGTCGGTGTGCTGCTGCACGACCCGGCTGAACTCGATCTGCAGTCGGCGCGGCAGGTCCATCTTGAACTCGTTCTTCATCAGGTAGGCCATGCCGCCCTTGCCCGACTGCGAGTTGACGCGGATGACCGCCTCGTAGGTGCGGCCGACGTCGTGCGGGTCGATGGGCAGG
>CAYVWO010000043.1:10275-12459 GCA_964455495.1 uncultured Tessaracoccus sp. | reverse complement strand
CGGCATCGACGGGGAACACGAGACGTTCCTCGACGCCGGGCGGATCGCCGAGGAGGAGGGCGCCGCGGCCATCGCGCTGCACGGCCGCACCGTCCAGCAGGCCTACTCCGGCGAGGCCGACTGGGCCCGGATCGCGGAGCTGGTGGACGCCGTCGGCATCCCGGTGCTCGGCAACGGCGACATCTGGGAGGCCGAGGACGCGCTGCGCATGATGGCCGAGACGGGGTGCGCCGGCGTCGTGATCGGCCGCGGCTGCCTGGGCCGGCCCTGGCTGTTCGGCGACCTCGCGGCCGCGTTCCGCGGCGAGGAGCTGCGGCTGCGGCCCAGCCTGGGGGAGGTGGGGCGGATGCTGCTGCGCCACGCGGAGCTGCTCGCCGGGCTCCAGGGCGAGCGCCACGGCCTCACCGACCTCCGCAAGCACATGGCGTGGTACTTCAAGGGATACCCCGTCGGCGAGCTGCGCCGTCGGTTCGCGATGGTGTCGACCCTCGCCGAGTTGGAGGACCTGGTCGGCCAACTGGACGCAGACGCCGAGTTCCCCGTCGCGGAGCTCGGCACCCCGCGCGGGCGCCAGGGATCCCCCCGCGGCAAGGTCGTCCTCCCGCACGGCTGGTACGACGACACGTCCGGCTGCGAGCTGGACCTGAGCGACGCCGAGCTCGACGTCTCGGGCGGGTAGCCGACCCCGGTGGCTTTCCCCGTCGGGCCACCGACTAGATTTCCCGCAACGCGGCCCGCACCCCGCGGGCCCGGGACGGGAGACGCACTATGACGGACTTCGTGACCCTGACTGTGGACGGCGTGGACTACACGCTGCCCGTCGTGACCGGGACCGAGGGTGAACGCGGGATCGACATCTCCAAGCTTCGTTCGCGGACCGGGCTCATCACGCTCGACGATGGCTACGGCAACACCGGATCGTGCCAGTCGGCGATCACCTTCATCGACGGCGAGAAGGGGATCTTGCGCTACCGCGGCGTGCCGATCGAGGACCTGGCGGCGCGCTCGAGCTTCATCGAGACCGCTGAGCTGCTGATCTTCGGCGAGCTGCCGGACGACGAGGAGCGCGACGAGTTCCGCGACCTGCTCACCGAGAACTCGGCGCTCCACCGCGACATGCGCAAGCACTTCGACGGCTTCCCCGCCAACGCGCATCCCATGAGCATCCTCTCGGCGATGATCAGCGCGTTGCAGAGCCACGACATGCCCGAGCACCAGTTCACCGACTCGAACGGCTTCCGGGAGGCGGCGGCGAGCCTGATCGCGAAGACGCGGACGATCGCCGCGGCGTCGTACAAGTCGCACATCGGCCAGCCCATCGCGTACCCACGCTATGACCTGCCGTACGCGGAGAACTTCCTCCACATGATGTTCTCCGTGCCGTACCGCGACTACGAGGCGACGCCGGAGGTGGCGCACGCGCTCAACATGTTCCTGGTGCTGCACGCCGACCACGAGCAGAACTGTTCGACGTCGACGGTGCGCATGGTGGCCTCCGGCGGCGCCAACATGTACGCGTCGGTCTCCGCGGGCGTGAACGCGCTCTGGGGGCCGAAGCACGGCGGCGCGAACATGGGCGTGATCGAGATGCTGCAGTCGATCCGCGACGGCGAGATGACGGCCCAGCAGTACGTCAGCCTCGCTAAGGACAAGAAGTCCGGCGTGAAGCTCATGGGCTTCGGGCACCGTGTCTACCGCAACTTCGACCCGCGCGCGAAGATCCTCAAGGAGGCAGCGGACTCGCTGCTGAACGCGATGCACATTACCGACCCGCTCCTGGACATCGCCCGCGAGGTCGAGCAGGCGGCGCTGGCGGACGACTACTTCGCGTCGCGCAAGCTGTACCCGAACGTCGACTTCTACTCCGGCATCATCCTGCGCGCGATCGGCATCCCCGTCGACATGTTCACGGTGATGTTCGCGATCGGTCGCACGCCCGGCTGGATCGCGCACTGGAAGGAAGTCACGGACAACGAGGCGCAGCGCATCTACCGGCCGCGGCAGATCTACGTCGGCAACCAGAAGTCCGAGTGGAGGGCGCGCTCGGAGCGCTGATGCCCTCGAAGGGTGCAGTAGGTTGGCGCTGACATGAACGACGAAACGCCGCTGCCGCGCACGAAGCTCTGGGCCGCCACCATGCACGGGCACGGGGCGGACGTGATCACCGCGCACGAGGCGTCGACG
>CAYVWO010000043.1:0-10265 GCA_964455495.1 uncultured Tessaracoccus sp. | reverse complement strand
TGCCCGAGGCCGCGTTTTCGTCGGGCGCGGGGGAGCGGGCGGTCGAGGAGGAGCCTGACGAGTTCCGCACGTGCTTCGAGCGCGACCGCGACCGGATCGTGCACTCCGCGGCGTTCCGGCGGCTTGCGGGCAAGACGCAGGTGGTCGTCTACCCGACGGATCACCAGCGCACGCGGCTGACTCACGCCGTCGAGGTGGCGCAGGCGGCGGTGGCGATCGCGCGCGGCATCGGGGTGAACGTCACGCTGACCGATGCGATCGCGCTTGGCCACGACTGCGGGCACGGCCCCGGCGGACATGCGTCCGAGGACGCGTTCGACGCTTATATCGAGGGTGGGTACGACCACGGCCCCTGGGGGGCGGACGTCGTCCTGACAACCCTGAATCTCACCGCTCAGACGCTTGACGGCATCCGGAACCACTCGTGGTCGCGGCCGGCGCCGTCGACGGTGGAGGGCGAGATCGTGTCGTGGGCAGACCGCATCGCGTACTGCGCGCACGACCTGGAGGACGCGATCTACGCGGGCATCGTCGAGGTGGGCGACATCCCGGAGGTGGTGCGCGAGGTCGCGGGCGTGACGCGCCGTCAGCAGCTGGCGACGTTCATCAACGGCGTCATCGACACCACCGCCCGCGCGGGCGTCGTCGGCTTGGACGCGGTGACCGCGGAGGCGCTTGCCTTTTTTAATGATACGGCGACCACCGAGATCTACACGCGCCCTGAGTCGGTGGCGCAGTCGGTGACGGTGGTGAAGGTCCTCCGCGCGCTGGTCGACCACTACCTCGAGCACCCCGCGGCCATGCCGGAGGAGTACCGCGACGAGGACCTCGTTCGCGGCGCCGTCACCTACGTCGGCGGCATGACGGACCGCTTCGCGTTCGAGCGCGCGAAGCACCTGCTTGGCTGGGACCCGAAGCGCCTCCCGCGCGGCATCGGCCGAGGCGCCTGACCCGTGATTGGTTCAACTGGCTGCTACTCAGGTGTATCGAGCTTCGGTTAGGCGCGACGGGCCACTAGGGGCGCAGCCTCGCCTTGAGATCCGCCGGAAGCAGCCAGGTCCGGGCCATCAGCTGACGGGCGGTCACCGCGACCGCGGCCTGCCCCGTGTTGATGCCCACCAGGACGAGGATCTGCGCGGCCGCCGCGGCCCAGGGGGAGCCGCCGCCGAGCAACACGCCGATGTAGGCGCCGGGCAGGGCGACGAGGCCGACGGTGCGGGTCTGGTCGAGCGCGGGGATGAGCGCCTCGTGCAGGTTGGGCGAGACGACCCGGTGGATGGCCTGCGAGCGCCAGTAGCCGAGCGCGAGGTAGGCCTCGTACTGGTCGATCCCCTCGCGGAGGTCGGCGAAGGCCCGGCGCCCTACGAGCGTGTGGGCGGTCATCACGTTGCCGACGAGGATGCTGGCGATGGGGACGATGGCCGGGCCGTTGAGGGGAGCGACGCCGGAGGCGAAGATGATGACGAGCACGGGAAGCGCGCCCGCGAGCATCGCCAAGACGGCGGAGCCCCTTCCCGACCACGTGTTGAGTCCGGTGCGCTGAGCCGTCGTGTAGACGCCGATGAGGAACATCACGGCGACGAACACCAGCGCGAAGGCGACGCGCTGCAGCGCGAATCCGACGACGAGGGTGACGGCCGAGAGCTGGACGCCCGCGCGGACGGCGGCCCACGGGATGGAGCGGGCGACCGGGAGCCGTCCGGCCGCCGAGACGACCATGCCGCCGACGATCAGGATGCCAAGCGCCACCGCCAGGGGCCACCCGATCTCCACCGTCACGTCGTCAGGATAGGGGGTGGCTACAATCGGGCCTCATGGCGGGCCGGATCAACGAGGAAGACATCGCCACTGTCCGCGAGCGCAGCCGCATCGAGGATGTGGTCGGCGGCTACGTCGCGCTCCGCAACGCGGGAGGCGGCTCGCTGAAGGGGCTCTGCCCGTTCCACGACGAGAAGACGCCGAGCTTCCAGGTCACGCCGTCGCGCGGCTTCTACTACTGCTTCGGCTGCGGCGAGGGCGGCGACGTCATCACGTTCCTGCAGCGCCAGCAGAACCTCTCCTTCGTCGAGGCCATCGAGGTGCTGGCCGACCGCGCCGGCATCGTGCTCAGGGTCGAGGACGACGGCACGCCCACCCAGGCGCCGGGCCTTCGCAAGCGCATCCTCGAGGCCAACGAGGCCGCCCAGGAGTTCTACACCGCGCAGCTCGACTCGCCGGAGGCCGTCGAGGCGCGCCGGTTCCTGCACGGCCGCCAGTTCGACCGGGCAAACGCGCTCCAGTTCAGCGTCGGCTACGCGCCGCGCCACGGTTCCGCGCTGCGGCAGACGCTGCGCGCGAAGGGTTTCGAGGACGACGTGCTGAAGGCCGCGGGGCTGATTCGCGACCGGGGCCGTGACTTCTTCGTCGGCCGCGTGCTGTGGCCGATCCGCGACTCGGCGCAGGCCGTGCTCGGCTTCGGCGCGCGACGGATCTACGACGACGACAGGATGCCCGCGAAGTACCTCAACACGCCGGAGTCGCCGGTGTACAAGAAGTCGCACGTCCTCTACGGACTCGATCTCGCGCGGCGGGAGATCGGCCGCAAGTCGCAGGCCGTGATCGTCGAGGGCTACACCGACGTCATGGCGGCGCACCTCTCCGGCGTCGGGACCGCCGTGGCGTCGTGCGGGACGGCGTTCGGCGACGACCACGCCCGGCTGCTGCAGCGCCTCATGGGCACGTCGACGGGCCTGCACGGCGAGGTCATCTTCACGTTCGACGGCGACAAGGCGGGGCAGGCGGCGGCCCTGAAGGTGTTCAAGGGCGACCAGAACTTCGTCTCGCAGACCTACGTCGCCGTCGAGCCCAGCGGCCTGGACCCGTGCGACCTGCGCATGGAACAGGGCGAGGCGGCGGTGCGCGAGCTGGTGGCGCGGCGCGTCCCGCTCTACCGGTTCGTGATGAGCAACATCGCCAAGAGCTATGACCTCGACCGGGCCGACGGCCGCCTCTCGGCGGCGCGAGAGGGCGCGGCGCTCGTCGGCGCGATCCGCGACCAGTCGCTCGTCGGCCAGTACCTGCGCGAGTTGGCCGGGATACTGGGCATGGACGTCGACGACGTGCGCAGGGAGGCCGCCCGCATCGGACGCCGCGTGCCCGCGCACGAGGCCTACGAGCCTCCGCCGGAGGACGAGCCGCCGCGGGCCGTCGCCGATCCGGCGTGGCCGAGTCCTGACGACCCCGCGCTCCGGCTTGAGCGCGATACCGAGAAGCTGATGCTTCAGCATCCGCTGACCTTCGACGCGGGCTGGAACGGCGTCGAGGAGCGCGATTTCACGCATCCCGGCTATCAGGCCGTCTTCCGGCTCATCCTGGCCGTGCCGTTCGGCGACGGCTGGACCGACCGCCTGCGCGCCGAGGCCCCGAACGACCTCGTTCGGCAGCTGCTCGTCGCCCTCCTCGTCGAACCACTGTTGCGGGAGCCCGACGATGGGTATTCCCTGGCACATACCGCGCGGTTGCGGCTGGCGACCGTGACGCGGCAGATCGCCGACGTGAAGTCGAAGCTGCAGCGCACCGATCCGTTGAAGGAGCCGGCGAGTCACCGGGCCCAGTTCGCGGCGCTCACCGAGCTGGAGATGCAGCGGAAGAAGCTCTTGGCCGTCGGGCTCGGCTGACCGGTTCGGGGCGGCTCATCGTCATCCGTTCCGCCGACAGCAGCGTCCGGGCCTCCGCCAGTGCCGCCTTCTCCCAGCGTGCGATCGTCGACGGCGAGTGGTTCAGCTCGGCGGCGAGCTGAGCGATCGTTCGCGCGGGCCGTCCGATGCCGTGGCGCGCCGCGAGGATCCGCGCGTGGGTCGGTTGGAGGAGGGCCAGGAAGTCGGTGCCGCAGCCGATGGGGTCGTCGTCGGCAGCGGCCGGGAGGTCGTCGGCCCACTCCATGCCGAGGCTGACGGTGGCCATCGCCCCGCGAGCGGCGGCGGTGGTCGACACGCCGGCGGTCCGCGCGGCATCCGCCAGCGTGACGGGAATCCCGAGGAGCGCCAGGCGGTTGCGCTCGTTCGCCGCGAGGCTCGCGGCCCAGCGGTCGCCCCTCGACGGCGGGAGCGTCCCCGGCCGGTGGCGGTACGCCTCCACGAGCGCCTGGGTCACGCTCTGGTAGACGAAGGAGCTGAACCGCATGCCGCGGGCGTGGTCGTAGCGGAGGACCGACTCGGTGAGGGCCACGTAGGCGTCCTGGAGCAGGTCGTCGACGGGCAGTCGCTGCGTCGTCGCCACCTGATGTGCGAGGTGCGCGGCGATCCGGGAGCCCGCCCACCAGAGGCGCTCGGAGGCGCCGCGGCCAGCCTCGGCGACCCTTGCCAAGCGCGAGTCTTGTCCGTGTTCCTTCACGAGATGCGCGGCGTACACGCCGGCCTCGACGGCTCGGGCTAGGGCCACGTCCTCGCCGGGCGCGAGGCGGATGACGGGCAGGTCTGCGGATCGATGGTGCATGCGGCGAGCCTGCCGCCGGTCGGCCGACGGCGGAAGGGCGTCGGGACCATCTGTGGACAGGAACGACGGACAACACTTCTTTTCCACAGGCGGCACAATGGGGACATGGCTTGGTTCTCGCGCCCCGATCGATCCCTCTTCGTCGGCCTCGACGACGTCGTCGGACACCCCGTCGACGTGCTCGCGTACTCGACGGGCGACGGCGTTCTCCTGGCCGCGACGCGCGAAGAACTCGCGCTTCGCCGCGGAGAGACCTGGACCGTGTGGCCATGGTCGGAGGTCGGCGGCGGGTCGTGGAAGGTGGAGTCGCAGCGGTTCCGCTGGCGCACGATCGATAACCAGCAGCACGAGGTTGCGCTCAACGAGGTCAATCGCCTCCCGGAGGTCTTCCGGGAGCGGGTGAACACGTCGATGGTCGTCAGTTCCGTGCTCGATTTCGAGCGCGGCCAGGTCCAGATCGTCGCCAGGCGCGGACTAGGGGCGGACGCTTCCCTGCGGTGGTACGCGATCCCGTCGGGCGGCGCCGACCTGGGCGACGAGCCGACGCGCGCCGCCGTCGTCGCCGAGACCGACCGGCTGAGGGCAGAGTACAGCTGAGGCACATGGACCGGCTTCCTGTGACCCGGCAAGCATTGAGCCCCTCCCAGTCGCAACTTGGGAGGGGCTCAGCGGCTTGTCAGTGCCACTTCTGGCCAGTGGGGCGTGCGGGGCTCGAACCCGCGACCCAGGGATTATGAGTCCCCTGCTCTAACCGGCTGAGCTAACGCCCCGCGGCCGGGATCATGATAGCGGGGTCGCCAGCGCCGGCGATTGCAGGCCGATCACCCGATGACGGTCGTGGCCCTCAGCATGTTGTGGTCGGATGGGATGACGCCCACGAAGTTGCCGTTGCTGTCGACGTTGACCACCGTCTCCCACTCGGGTACCCGGATGCCCTGGCTTGTCCAGATGTAGTCGATATAGAGGCCGTTGAGCCATGGCTTCTTCGGGGCGACGCGCTTCCAGGCGTTGTGGCTGGCGTACTGCGTGTTGATCCGGTTCTCGACGGTGGCGCCGGCCGTGTCCTGGAACTCGGACTTCCATGTGTTCCCGAGCGGATCGACGTAGCCCGCGGCGATCATCGCGTCATAGGGCCGATTCCCGCCGACGGCCTCCTTGTGCGAGTTGAAGTCGCCCACCACGTAGGTCGGTAGTCCGTCCGGGTTCTTGGCGTCGATGACGGCGAGGATCTCCCTCATCTGCGCGGCGCGGACCTCGATGGTCGCTTCGTCCTTGCCGGGATCCAGGTGCACATTGACGAAGAAGAACCGCTTGCCGGTCGCCTTGTGCGCGAAGATGGCCCACTCGACGTAGCGTTCCTCCTCCATCCTGATCTTCTTGCTTGTCGTCTTCTTCGAGCCCTGCTTGAGCAGCTTCACCGTCGTGGGGTTGTAGACGATCTTCTGGCTGTTGGCCGCGCCATGCTCCTCGGCCTTGCAGTTGTACGACCCGGTCGGGTTCGCGCAGTTGTAGCGGGCCTCGTTGGCCATCCAGTAGGCGCCGCCGAGCAGGCCCATCAGGTCCTCGGCTTGCGTGCGGTTCGGCTGGTTCGGGCCGGTGGCGCCGAGCCGACCCTGCGAGACTTCCTGGAGCCCGATCACGTCGGGCCGCTGGGCGAGGATCGTCGCGGCGACCGCCGTGCGACGCGCCGGCCACGGGTGCTCCTCTGGCTTCATCGTCTCGGAGCCCACGTTGTAGCTGCCGACGGTGATGGTCGCGGGACCGTCGACCGTGGCGGCGTCGGCGGCGGTCTTGAGCTTGAGCGTCGAAGAGCTGACGCTGCGCGGCGCGTTGACCGAGTTGGTCACCCGCAGCCGGACGTAGTAGGTCTTCGCGCCGAGCAGCCCCTTGATGGTCTTGCTCGTGCCCCACACGAGGTAGGTCTTGGCATTGGCGAACGAGCTCTTGGTGGCGACTGTTAGTCGGTAGGTCACTCCCGAGCCGCGCGAGTTCCAGCTCACCTTCGCGCTGTCCGCGGTGATGGACGAGGCCTTCAGGCCCGTCGGTGCGAGGTGGGCGTAGGCCAGGCTGGACGGCATCGTCTTCACCTTCCGCTTTGCCGACGCATTGCTCTTTCCCGCCTCGCCAGTGGCCGTGACCGTCACGTAGTAGGCCGTGCTCGCCTTGAGGACCGTCAGCTCGATGGCGGGTTTGGTCGACTTCTTGGACTTGGCGCCCTTCATGGACGACTTGGTCGAGTACGTGACGGTGTACTTGGTGGCCCCCTTCACCTCTCCCCAAGAGAGCCCGACGGCAGACCTGCTAGCAGACACGAGCGCGATGCCCCGGGGCACTGGCGTGGCTGCCGATGCGGGTAGGTCGGGCAGCAGCGCGAGGATCAGGACGAGTGCAGCGAGCAGCCGAGCAACGCGGCCCGCGGTTCGGTGTCGTGGTGGCATGGGCTGGGCTCCTTTGGCCGATGGGAAAATCATCATATCCAAGATGGCATGCCGCTCAGTGGAGTCGGGGCGCGACGGCGCGCGCGAGCTCGGCCAGCCAGGCCGCGACTCCCTCGGGGCCTGCGCACAGGACGTCGGCGCGCTCCGCGAGCACGGGCTGTTCCGTCGAGGCGGCGACGACGGCGCAGGTGGCAAGGCCCTCGGCGCGGAGCTCGTCCAGGACGTCGAAGGCCGGGAGGTCACCCAGGTCGTCGCCACACATCACGACGGCCGACGCCCCCGTCTCCGTCACCAGCTCTCGCAGCGCGTCGCCCTTCGTCAGCGCCGACGCCCGTAGCTCTAGAACGCTGCGGCCGGGCTCGAGCACCAGGCCGTGGCGTTCGGCAATCGCTCCCAACGGCCCCCGCAGCGCCTCGTAAGAGGCCGCCGGGTCGGGAGCGGGCCGCGTGTGCACACCCAGGGCGCGGCCCTTGTCCTCCAGGCGAACGCCGACGAATCGGTCCTCGGCAAGCAGCGCCTCTACCTCCGGCCTGGCCGCAGCGACCGACGTCGGCACCTCGTGCGGCGTCTCTTCACCCGTCGCCGCATCCCAACGCTCCGCGCCGTACTGACCAAGCACGACGAGCCGCTCGAGCCCCGTCCGGCCCTCCAGCCGGCCCAGCTCCCGCACCGTCGCCACGCCCCGCCCGGTGACGATCGCGATCGAGCCGAGCACGGGACCCAGCCTCGCCAAGGCCTCGGCCGCGGCGGGCAGCAGCCGCGAGTCGTCGGGGTTGGGGACGATCGGCGCCAGCGTGCCGTCGAAGTCGGTCGCCAGCAGCACCTTTCCCGGCCGGGCGGCCGCGGCCTCGAGGAACTGGGCCGCAAACTCCGTCTGCGCGGTGAAGCTCGTCATGGCCCCTACTCTGCCAGGCTCCACCTCCGCGCCCCGCATGCCGCTGTAACCGGGCTGTCAGACCGCCTCGCTATGGTGGTGCCGAACCGAGGAGGAGTCCATGGCTTTCAGTGCAGAGTTCGTGGTGGTCGCCAACCGGCTGCCCGTCGACCGCATAGTTGAGGAGGGAGAGGTCTCTTGGCGCACCTCTCCCGGCGGACTGGTGACGGCGCTCGAGCCGGTGATGCGGCGTCGTGGGGGCGCCTGGGTCGGGTGGCATGGGGCTCCGGACGAGGAACTCGACCCGTTCGATCACGACGGCTACACCGTCGTCCCGGTCCGCCTCAGCCAATCGGAGTATGAGGAGTACTACGAGGGCTTCTCCAATGCCACGCTCTGGCCGCTATACCACGACACCGTCGCGTTCCCCGAGTTCCACCGCGAGTGGTGGGACGCCTACCTCACCGTCAACCACCGCTTCGCGCAGGCGACGGCGGAGGTCGCCGCCGAGGGAGCGACGGTGTGGGTGCAGGACTACCAGTTGCAGATGGTGCCGAAGCTGCTGCGCGAGCTGCGGCCCGATCTCAAGATCGGCTTCTTCCTGCATATCCCGTTCCCACCCGTGGAGCTGTACTCGCAGCTGCCGTGGCGCAAGGAGATCCTCGAAGGGCTTCTGGGCGCGGACCTCGTCGGCTTCCAGATTCCGACGGCGGCGGCGAACTTCCGACGGCTCGTGCGCGCACGGACGCGACGCAAGGTCGAGCGCGACCGGGTCACCGTCGACCACGGCGCCTGCTTCGCCCGCGCGTATCCCATCTCCATCGATGCCGCGGGCTTCGCCGAGCTGGCGAACTCCCCGGAGGCCGTCGCGGAGGCCGAGGCCCTCCTCGAGGAGCTCGGCCATCCCAAGCTGGTGCTGTTGGGCGTCGACCGGCTCGACTACACGAAGGGCCTCCGCCAGCGCGTCCGCGCCATCGCGGAACTCTTCGACGAGGGTCGGCTTGATCCTGCCGAGGCAGTGTTCCTGCAGGTGGCCACTCCGTCGCGCGAGCGCGTCGACGAGTACCGTCGCCTGCGCGACGATATCGACCAGCTGGTGGGCCGGATCAACTCGGAGGTCGGAGGGGTCGGCCGGCCGCCTATCGTGTATCGCCACGCCGGGTTCCCGCGCCTGACCATGGCGGCGATGTACCGGATCGCCGACGTCATGGTGGTCACGCCGCTGGCCGACGGCATGAACCTCGTCGCGAAGGAGTACGTGGCCTGCCACCCGAACACGAACGGTGCGCTGGTGCTGAGCGAGTTCGCGGGTGCCGCCCAGGAACTCCGCCAGGCCTATCTGGTCAACCCCTACGACCTGAATGGGCTCAAGGAGACCATCATGCAGGCGGCCACCGACCCGCGCGCCAAGCGCCAGCGCCGGATGCGCGCGCTGAAGAAGCAGGTGTCCACGCACGACATCGACAAGTGGGCCGACCGGTTCCTCGGGGACCTCGACGAGATCACGGCGTCCTAGCGCCCTGAGTCACTGCCCTTTCGGCTTCGATCTGTGCACTTAGGTGCATCGCTCTGTACCGAAGAAGCCCTCAGAACCAGGGGCCCGTTGGCAACCCGGGAACTCGGCCAAGTACCGTGTTTTCCGAGATGCCACCTACACGGGAACGCCCTGCCGTCCAGGCCACGCACGCCGCGACATGTGAGACCTGTCACGGCGCCGCCAGCGACCTGCGATGCAGCCTCATGTTTCACGTCGCCAACCTCGTCTCAGTCGCCATCATCGGCGGGACGGTCCTGGTCCTCACCACCATCGCCATACTCCTGATCCGCTCCTTCGGCTGACGCCGGAGGCGCGTGTCTCAAACGGATCTCCACAAGGGTCAGCCGTGGGCGAGCTGAGAGATACGACCTCGAGACACGCCGAGGATGGCAGCCGTGTCGGCGACGGAGTAGCCCTCCGCGCGCAGTTCCCGAACGACCTCGCGAGAACGCCTGGCGGCCTCACGGGAAGCGTCGGCCGCCGCGTCAGTGGCCGCCCTGGCCGCCGCGACATCGGCACCGAGTGTCCCCAACTCGGGGACCACATGGACGACCCAGTCGGTGTGGTCGGCGTCGGGCTCGACAGTGTCGAGATAGTCGCGGACCTGCTGCACGGCCGCGGGAAGGCTCGCGACCTGAGTCCAGCACTCTTCGCCCTTCCATAGCTCCCAGCCGTGCGCCCAGCGCTTGGCGGTAATCGTCAACTCGGTCATGGCTTACTCCTCTCGATTGCCTGCAACGCCGGATTGTCACCCACGCCAGGACACACCGCGACCGCCTGGCCGCCGTCGGCGCTCATGACCGCCGCCGCATCGGTCGGCTCGACCAGCAACACCTGTCCACGACGACCGCTCGGGTACCGGATATGTACCGGGCCGATCCCGGGAAAGAGAAAAGCCCCTTGTCAGGGGCGTTTCGTTAAGCTCCCCGGACTGGACTCGAAC
>CAYVWO010000042.1:0-12535 GCA_964455495.1 uncultured Tessaracoccus sp. | reverse complement strand
GCAGGCGGATCAGTACATCCGCACCGGCTCGACCGGCAAGCCGGAGAAGCAGTCCATCGACTGCGTCGTGATCGACGCGACCAACGCCGACAAGTACACGGTCTTCGCCATCGAGGGCTGAGTCACCGCTGACAACGGTCAAAGGGGGTGGCGTCCAGCCGGACGCCACCCCCTTCTTCGCGCACAACGCTGGCTATACAGCCAGCCCTGCGAAATACGGTCGGGGCTGGCTGTATAGCCAGCGTTGTGCGCGTGCCTACTCGCCGGGGCGGCTGTAACCCGCCTCCTGCAGGTCCTCGGCGAGGTGGTTGACCAGCAGCTCCTTCTCCTCGACGAGACCGCTGCGGCTCGCGCTGCGGGCGACCAGGTTGGCGGAGACGGGGGCCGTCATCAGCTGGAGGCAGATGATCAGCAGGCAGAGGCCCGTCGCCCACCAGCTGCGCAGGCTGACGGCGATCCCCAGCGACACGCAGATCAGGCCGAGGACCTGGGGCTTGGTGATGGCGTGCATCTTGCCGAGCACGTCCGGGAAGCGCACCAGGGCGACGGCGGCGCCGAAGCAGAGCAGCGCGCCGAGCAGGATCAGCAGGGCCCCGACAAGGTCCAATACCTCGGCGATCATCGCGCACCCCTCTCCTTGTGGCGGGCGCTGAACCGCTTCCTCATCGCCATCCGGTCGCTCACCATGCGCGCCACGGACACGGCGCTGGTGAAGCCGAGCAGGGAGAGCAGCACCAGCACGAGCAGCTCCGTCGGCTGATCCGTCCACACGGTCCAGAGACCCAGCGACGCGACGACGACGGCGACGATCAGGTCGGCGGCGACGGAGCGGTCAAGCTGCGACGGTCCCACCGCGACCCGGTTGACGGCCACCATCGCGGAGACCAGCAGCACGCCGGCCGCGACGCTGAGGACGATGTTGGTCACCAACGCCATCACTCTTCCACCTCCAACTCCAGCTCCTCGTCGGCCTGCGGGGCGAGGGCGGCGCGGAACGCGGCGATCTCCTCCTTCGAGCCGAACGCGTTCAGCACCCGATTCTCGACGTCGTGCACCATCTGCTGCACGCCGGCGACGGGGTCGGGGCCGGTCAGGTCGAGCGCGTGCAGATACAGCCGCCGTGGGTGCCGGACCACCTCGACGACGACGGTGCCCGGGACCAGAGAGATCAGCTCGGCGACAACCACCTCATAGAGGTCCGAGTCTGAGGCAAGGTCGACGCGGACGATGCCTGCGTTCAGGTTGACCTTCTTCTCGAACGCCAACTGCAGCATCCGCCACGACGAGCGGACCAGGTCCCAGAGCAGGTGGGCGATCATGACCACGACGCCGACGGGGCGGAACCGGCCCCGCCAATACATGGGCGGCAGCGGGAAGACCAACGTGATCAGGAACCCGAACAGCACCCCGCCGGCCAGCGTCATGGGATGGATGCTGCCCCACAGGGCGCACCAGACCACGACCATGAGCAGGATCGACAGCGGGCGGCTGTGGAGGCGGTCGCGGATCGCCAGCTTGGTACGGGGTCGGGGAACGATCATCATCGGACCCCCTCCGGCAGCACGGCAGCCACGAGCGAGCCGTCGCGCAGCGCCTCGGCGGCCGCCGTCGTGTACTCGTACAGCGGCCCGGCGAACACCGTCAACGCAAGGCCGAACACGATCAGCCCGATGGTGGCGCCCACCTGCAGCGGCGGCATGGGGCGGCGGTCCGTGTCGTCGTCCCAGTCCTCCGCGGGCTGTTCTTCGCGCTTCGCCTCGGCGGGCGTCACACCCCAGAACGCGCGGTTCCAGACCTTCGCCATCGCCATCAGCGTCAGCAGGCTGGTGACGACGCCGCCGGTGACGACGAGCCACGCCAGCGGCGTGCCCACCCCGACGCCGGCCTCGAGCAGGCCGAGCTTTCCGATGAATCCGGATAGCGGCGGGATGCCAGCCAGGTTCATGGCCGGGAAGAAGAACAGCAGCGCGAGCAGCGGCGACACCTTGAGCAGGCCGCCCAAGCCGTCGAGCGACGACGTGCCGCCGCGGCGCTCGATCAGGCCCGTCACCAGGAACAGCGTCGCCTGGATGGTGATGTGGTGCGCCGTGTAGAAGATGGCGGCCGCGAGGCCGTCGGTCGTGTTGAGCGCGATGCCGAAGATCATGTAGCCGATGTGGCTGATCAGCGTGAACGACAGCATTCGCTTGATCTCCACCTGCGCGATCGCGCCGAGGATGCCGATCAGCATCGTCAGCAGCGACGCCCACAGCAGGACGTTCGAGAGGGCGCCGCCGGGGAAGAGCAGCGTCTCGGTGCGGATGATGGCGTACACGCCGACCTTGGTGAGCAGGCCCGCGAACACCGCGGTCACCGGCGCGGGCGCCGTCGGATACGAGTCGGGGAGCCAGCCGGACAGCGGGAACACCGCGGCCTTGATGGCGAACGTGACAAGCAGCAGCACCTCGAGCAGCAGTTGAACGGGCTCGGTGAGGTCGCGGAGCCGGAGCGAGAGCTGCGCCATGTTCACGGTGCCGGTGGCGGCGTACACGGCCGAGAGCGAGATCAGGAAGAGCGACGAGCTGAGCAGCGACACGATGACGTAGGTGGTGCCCGCGCGCACGCGGTCCGCCGTGCCGCCGAGCGTCAGGAGGACGTAGGAGGCGAAGAGCAGGATCTCGAAGCCGACGAACAGGTTGAACAGGTCGCCCGCAAGGAAGGCGTTCGACACGCCCGCCATCAGCAGCAGGAACGTGGGGTGGAAGATCGAGACCGGGGTCTCGCGGCGCACCTCGTCCTGGTCCTGCCCGGTGGCGAAGACCAGAACGGCGAGGGCGACGACGGAGGCCACGAACAGCATCAGCGCGCTCAACCGGTCGACGACGAGCGCGATACCCAGCGGCGCGTCCCACCCCGCGACCCACAGGGCAAGCTCGCCGTGGGTGTGCGTGTACCAGATGAAGGTGGCGGCCACCGCGACGATTCCGGTCATGCTGGCGACCGAGACGAGGCGCTGCAGCCCGGGGCGGCGGGGGAGCGCGAGCGCGATCGCGGCGCCGAAGATGGCCAGCAGTACCGGGGCGGGGATGAGGTTGATCACTCGCTCGCCTCCTCGCCCTTGTCCGAGAAGGTGGTGTCCTCGTAGGACTCGGACGCGACGTCGGCCTCCGCCAGCTCGCGGATGCGCGCGTCCTCGACGTCGTCGGCGACCTCGTCGTGCCCGTGCAGCTGGAAGCTGCGGTACGCGAGGCTGAGCACGAACCCGGCCACGGCCATGGTGATCACGATGGCGGTCAGGACCATGGCCTGGGGTAGAGGGTCGGAGACGTCGCCGTCGGACAGCCCGATGATCGGCGGGGCGCCGGGCTTGCCCGCCGCGACGAGGAAGAGCATGTTGACGCCGTTGCTCGCCATGAGGACGCCGAGCAGGATGCGGGTCAGCGAGCGTTCAAGCAGGAGGTAGACGCCGGAGGCGACGAGCACGCCGGCGGTGACGGCGAGGATCAGATTGGCGCTCACGAGGCACCACCGAGCCGGCCGGGGATGGCCTTGGTGGAGTCGGGGATCGGCATGGGCGCGATCTCCTCGCTTGCGTGCTGGTCGATGCCGGAGCCGAGGCTGCGGGCGACGTCGAGGAGCATTCCGACGACGACCAGGTACACGCCGATGTCGAAGAACGTCGAGCTGACTAGGTGCAGCTCGCCCAGCAGCGGGAGCTGCAGGTGGGCGTCGTAGCTCTGCAGGATGGTCCCCCCGAAGAAGACGGGCGTGGTCGCGGTGGCGACCGCGAGCAGTAGACCGCCGCCCAGCAGCCGGCCGGCGTCGAACGGGGCCGCCTCGTCGAGCTCGTAGCGGCCCGCGGCGAGGTAGCGGATGAACAGCGCCATGCCCGCGACGAGGCCGCCGGCGAAGCCGCCGCCGGGCGAGTTGTGCCCGGCGAACAGCAGGTAGAGCGACACGATGATCATGGGGCCGAACAGCACGCGCGTGACCACCTCGAACACCACGGAGCGCACCATGGGTGAGAGGGTCTGGCCCGCGCGCAGCCACACGCCGGGCGAGGTGTCGGACAGCGGGTCGTCGGAGCGGTTCGCGAAGGCGGTCTCCGTCGAGGTCACCCGGACGACCCGGGAGCGCAGGAAGATCAGCGACGCGATGCCGGTGGCCGCAATGACGAGCACCGAGATCTCGCCGAAGGTGTCCCAGGCGCGGGTGTCGACGAGCGCCACGTTGACGATGTTCTTGCCGTAGCCGAACTCGTAGGCGGCCTCGTACCAGGCGTCGGAGATGGGGTCGGCGACGCGGGCGCCGGACGCGACGAGCGCGATCAGCGTGACCGCGGTCCCCGTCGCGGCGGCCACCAGCACGCGCCACCAGCGCGTCGAACTCAGCGGGCGGTTCGTGAAGTAGCGCGGCAGCTTGCGCACCGCCAGCACGAAGATGACGAGGGTGACCGTCTCCACGAGCACCTGCGTGAGGGCGAGGTCTGGGGCGCCGCCGATGGCGAACAGCAGGGAGAGCCCGTAGCCGGTGAAGCCGACGAGCAGCACCGCGCGGATGCGCCCGCGCGACGTCGCCGCCAGCAGCGCGGCCGCGACGATCACCGAGGCGATCAGCAGTTGCGGCCACGCGTCGAACAGGCGCACGCCCGGCCACACCCGGATGCGCATCATGGCGTAGGTCGACAGCGCCACGAGCGTCACGAGGATGGTGCCGAGGTAGATCGACAGCGAGCCGCGCTGCGTGCGGGCGGTGACCTCGACGGCGACCCTGTCGATCTGCAGCATCGAGCGGTGGTAGATCTCCTCTGCCGACACCGAGTGCGGGAACGTGGCCTGCACCGAGGCGACCCTGCGCCGGAACATGAACATCAGCGCGCCGCCGAGGAGGGCGAGCACGGACATGCCGAGCGGGATGGTGAGGCCGTGCCACAGCGCGAAGCCGTGCCCCTCGTGGCCCGCGGCGACGCTCGTCGCGTAGGGCTGGAGGACGGCGGTGAGCTGCGGGCCGAGGAAGCCCAGGACAAGGCTGACGGCCCCGAGCGCCATCGGGACCATGGTCATCGCGCGCGACGGGCGGTGCCAGGTCAGCGCGGGCGCGCCGTCCTTGGGGGCGAACGCGCCCCACCACCAGCGCAGCGTGTAGGCGACGGTGATGGCCGCGCCGAAGACGAGCGCGACGGCGAGCGCCATCGCGGGCAGCGGCGCGACGTCGGAGAGGTCCCCGCGGACGAGGTATTCGACGGCCTCGAACGCCGCCTCCTTGGTGAGGAACCCGACGAGCGGGAACATGCCGGCCATCGACAGCGCGGCGAAGCCGCCGAGGACGGCCAGCCACGGCACGCGGTAGCCGACGCCGTTGAGCTCGCGGAGGTCTCGGGTGCCGGCGGAGTGGTCGATGACGCCGACGATCATGAAAAGCGCGGACTTGAACAGCGCGTGCGCGATCACCGTGCCGATGCCCGCCAATGCCGCGGCCTGCGTGCCGATGCCGAGCAGCAGCACCATGAAGCCCAGCTGGGAGACGGTGCCGTAGGCGAGCAGGAGCTTGAGGTCGGTCTGCCGGAGCGCGCGCCACCCGCCGACGACGAGCGTCGCGGTGCCGAGCAGCATGATCGTCGGCCGCCAGAACGGCACCGTGGCGAACGACGGGGCGAGCACGGCGACGAGGTAGACGCCGGCCTTCACCATCGCCGCGGCGTGCAGGTAGGCAGAGATGGGGGTGGGGGCGGCCATCGCGCCCGGCAGCCAGAAGTGGAACGGGACGAGCGCCGACTTCGTGAGCGCGCCGACGAGCATCAGCAGGGCGCCCGCCGTGGCGAGGGCGCCGACGGGCGGGTTGGCCGCGATCTGCTCCAGCGACAGGGTGCCGGACGCCTGCCACACGGCGACGATGCCGACGAGCATCGCGAGGCCGCCCGACGTCGTCACGATCAGCGCGGTCTGGGCGGCGCCGCGGTTGGCCCTGCGGCGCGGGTCGTGGCCGATGAGCAGGTAGGAGAAGACCGTCGTCAGCTCCCAGAAGACGAACAGGATGACGAGGTTGTCGGCGGTGACCAGCCCGAGCATCGCGCCGGCGAAGGCGGTGAGGATCGCGGCGGATCTCCCCACGAGGCTGCCTTGGAAGTACCAGCGGCTGTAGAGCAGCACGAGCGCGCCGATCCACGTGACGATCATCGCCAGCACCCACTGGACGAGCCCCATGCGGAGCGTCAGGTCGACGTCGAGATTGGGGATCCAGCGCGCGGTGAGGACATAGGTGCCGCCCGAGAGGATCAGCGGCGCCTGGGTTGTGAGCCAGATGCCCGCGGCCAGCGGCCCGAGCATGAGTACGTAGAAGACCCGGTCGCGGAGGCCGCGGACCAGGAGCGGGGTGAGCGCGCCAAGCACCGCGTGGACGGCGATCAAGGCATAAAGCACGCCAGGGTCCCTTCGGGCTAGGGGTCTTGGTGGCGGGGTCAGTGTATCGGCCCGGACAAGGCCTTGTCGTTACGCCCGCGTGACATTTCGCGGGCGGCGCCGGGTTCATTCGCTGTCGAGGAGACTCCAGCCGAGGTGTCGAGCCGCGGAGCGGGTCAGGCGAGGCGAGCGTGGAGCCAGGCGAGGTCGCGCCGGTGCTCGGGGACGCCGCCGGGGGTCTCGAGGATTGTCCAGGTGTCGGCCGCCCTCACCAGCGCGACGAGGGCGTCGGCGTCGGCGAAGCCCTCGCCCAGGTTGGCGTGGGGGTCCGCGTGGCTGTTCTCGACGTCGCGCGAGTCGGGGCAGTGGTCCTCGTCGATGCGGCCCGTGATGGCCTTTACGCGGTCGACGAGGCCGTCGAGCCCGAGCCCGGCTGCGTGCGCGTGGCAGGTGTCGAGGCAGAAGCCGACCTGGCCGATGTTCGGCGACCCGGACAGCGCGTCCCACAGCCGGTCGATCGACTCCAGGTGGCGCGTCATGGCGGAGTTCCCGCCAGCGGTGTTCTCGATGAAGATCGGGACGGGCAGGTCCAGCCCGTCGACGCACTTGCGCCAGTTCGCGTACCCGACGGCGGCGTCGTCCTTGGCGGTGACGTGGCCCCCGTGCACGACGACGCCGAGCGCCCCCGCGGCCGCGGCCTCGGTCACCGTCTGCTGCAGCAGCTTGCGCGACGGGATGCGGATGCGGTTGTTCGGCGACGCGACGTTCAGCGCGTAGGGGGCGTGGACGACGATCCCCAGGCCCGTCTGTTCGACGGCCGCCCTCAGGGTGGGGGCTCCGCCGTCGACGAGGCACGCGGGCGCCTTCCAGCTCTGCGGGTCGCCCAGGAAGATCTGCACCACCTCGGCGCCGAGTACCACGGCGTCGATGAGCGGGTCGATGGAGTCAACGTGGGAGCCCAGCCGGATCGTCATGGGTTCACCATAACGTCGTCGGCGCGACCGAACCGCGGATCAGCGCCGCGAGCCAGTCGCCCTCCCCTGGGGGCACCTCCTGGGCCTCGTTGGCGTCGCGGGTGGGCGGCTCGTCGTTGACCCAGTACACGTTGCGCGCGCGCCGCAGGTAGCGGTAGTCGACGAGCTCGCGGCGCAGGAGGGCGACGTCCGGATGGGCGTGGCGGAGGATGTCGTTGACCTCGCGCTCGGCGTACCTGCGGCCGGGCTCGAAGCGCCGCAGCAGCTCGAGCAGGACGGCGACCCGCGCCTTGCGCTTGGCCGGGATCGAGCGGAGCCGCTCGCCGTCGAAGAACGTGCGCACGGTGCGCTCGTGGTCGGCGTCGACGGGGCCGGGCGCGGCGTCGGGGCGGTGCACGTCGGCGAGGAGGTCGTGGTTGATCGACCAGATGCGCCGCTGCGCGTCGGCCTGCGCGCGCACGATCCCGACGTCGCGGAGTCGGTGCAGGTGGTGGCTGATTGTGGGCGCCGTGAGCTCGAGCTCGGTGGCCAGCTCGGTCCCGGTGCGCGGGCGCTCGGCGAGCAGCCCGAGGATGCGCAGGCGGGTGGCGTCGGCGATGGTCTTGAGCAGCGTCACGCGCTCGTCGAGGTCGGGAACGTTAGGCATGTCCTTAAATTAGATGACGATCTAAGAAGGTGCAACCTCTTATTCGAAAGGGGTCCGGGCGCGGGGCGGCAACTGGCGCTACGGTGGGGCTGGCGGGAAGCCGCGAGCAACGAAGGAGTCGCCATGGCCACGTATTCGGACGGCTACGAATACCACATTCACCTCTCAGAGGGTGACATCGGCAGGTACGTGTTCCTGCCCGGCGATCCAGGGCGGTGCGAGACCATCGCCCAGCACTTCGACAACCCGCGCTTCGTGGCGTCGCATCGCGAGCACACCACCTGGGCGGGAGAGCTCGACGGCGTCCCCGTGGCCGTGACGTCTACCGGCATGGGCGGCCCGTCCACGGCGATCGCGGTCGAGGAGCTGATCCACGTTGGCGCCGACACGTTCATGCGGGTGGGCACGTCGGGCGCGATGCAGCCCGAAACCCAGCCGGGCGACATCGCGGTCATCAGCGCGGCCATCCGCGACGAGGGTACCGGCCTGCACTACCTGCCGGTGGAGTTCCCCGCCGTCGCCGACCTCGACCTCGTCAACGGCCTGGTCGCGGCGTCGAAGGCGATGGGCCGGCGGTACCACGTCGGGGTCTCGCAGTCGAAGGATTCCTTCTACGGCCAGCACTCGCCGGACTCGATGCCCGTCGGCCCGCGCCTCCGCGAGCGTTGGGACGCCTGGGTCAAGGGCGGCTGCCTGGTCTCCGAGATGGAGTGCGCGACGCTGTTCCTCGTCGGCGCGACGCGCCGCGTCCGGACCGGCGGCGTGATGATGGTCATGGGCCACCACGACTTCGCGCCCATGACGGAGGCCGAGAAGGACGCTTCGAAGGTCGAGAACCTGATCCCCGTCGCCATCGAGGGCATGCGCCAGGTGATCGCCGCTGACCTCGCCGCTGCTATCTGAGCTTCAGTGGTTCCCTAACTCGCGTGGCCGTCGGCGATCTGGATGGCGCCTTCCCGCTTGACGACGTCCCAGGTCCTCTCGACCCGGAGGCCACGGGAGAGGTGGTCGTCGTGGGTGACGATGAGGAGCGCGCCGCGGTAGTCGTCCAGGGCGGCGACGAGTTGCTCCGCAGAGGCGAGGTCGATGTTGTTCGTCGGCTCGTCAAGCACCAGCAGCTGCGGGGCGGGGTCGGCGAACAGCGTCCGGGCCAGGCCGAGGCGGAACCGCTCGCCGCCCGACATCGTCGACGGCGGCTGGTCCGCGCGCTCGCCGCGGATCAGGAACCGGGCAAGCAGCGCCCGCGCCTCGTGCGGTGTGCGGCCGGGCGCGGCGTCGCGTACGGCGTCGAGCGCCGTCGGAAACGCGTCCAGGCCGTCGAGGTTCTGCGCCAGCATCCCCGTCGGGACGGTGGGAGCGAGCTCAACGGCGGCGTCGCGCAGGAGCTCCGCGCCGCCTCCTCCGCTCCTTGAGCCGATCCCCGGCGCGAAGCGCCCGGATCGTGTCGAAAGGTCTCGCGCACGGTCTGTGGGCTCGGCCCAGGTCGCTGAACCGGGTGCCAGACCCTTTGCTTCGACACGACGGCGGCTTCGCTCGCGCATCGGCTCAGCACGGCGCGACGCAGACGCGGTCGGCTCCGCCAGCGCGCCTGGCTCAAGGAGCGAGCCCAGGATGAAGGCGAGCAGGGTCGACTTTCCGGCGCCGTTGTCGCCGGTGACGCGGATGCGCTCCGGGCCGACGACCGAAAGCACCGTCTCACCGACGCGGAGCCGGAGCACGTCCTTGCCCCGCGGGACGGTGGTGTCGGGGAGCGCGAGGCGGATGGCATCGTCGGTGCGGGCGGCGTCGTCGGCGAGGGCGCGCGCGTCGGCCGCATCCTGCACCGCTCGCTGGTGCGCGACGGCCTTCGACCCCGAGCCCTTCTCGGCGCGGTTCTGGAAGAAGTCCGCGGCCCCCTTCCCGACGTTTCCCGCGGCGCGCTCCTTGCGGGCCGAGCGGTTGCGCTGCGCCTCGCGCTGCAGCTCCGCCTGGGCCTGGCGCTTGACCCTTTCCAGCTGCGCCTCGGCGTCGCGGAGTTGGCGCTCCGCCGTCGCCTGGCGCTGTTCCTTGTGCGCGAGGTACGCCTCGAACCCGCCGCCGAAGCTCACCGCGCCGCGCCTGTCGAGGTCGACGAGGGCGTCGACGCGCCCCAGCAGGTCGCGGTCGTGGCTGACGACGATCAGCGCGCCGCCCCAGCCCTCCAGCGCGTCGTACAACCACCGTCGGGTCCGGGAGTCGAGGTTGTTGGTGGGCTCGTCGAGGAGCGTGACGTCGGCGCGGGCCAGCCGGGCTCCCGCCAAGGCGACCCGCGTGGCCTCCCCGCCCGACAGCGTCGCCGCCGGCCGGTCCAGGAACGCCGGCTCGGCGGGCAGGCCCAGCGCGGCCAGCTCGGCGACGGCGCGCGCCTCGACGTCCCACTGGTCGCCGACGGCGTCGTAGTCCGTGGGGTCGACGGAGCCGGCCTCGATGGCGCGCAGGGCGGCCAGCGTGCCCGAGACGCCGAGCAGCTGGGCGACCGAACCCGCCGTCGTCAACCGCTGCGGCACGAGCAGAACGCGACCGGCGGCGCGGACCGTCCCTGCTGTCGGGGCCAGCCGTCCCGCGATGAGGTGCAGCAGGGTCGACTTCCCGGAGCCGTTGGGCCCGATCAGCCCGGTCCGGCCGACGGGGAAGGTGGCCGAGACGCCGTCGAGGATGACGGTGCCGTCAGCGAGGTGGTAGGTGAGGCCGTCGACGACGACGGCCGGTGAGTGAGCCATGAGGGAGTCCTGGTGAGTCGCTGGGATGCGGTTCGACGCACGCCAACGGGTGCGCGGAATCGATCCATGCGCGCCGGGCGTGCGGGACTCAGTCAGTCACTCGGGCTCCTTCGTAGGGGACGTGCTCACCCTACACGCCGCGCTCCGCGAACTCGATCACAGGGGGTGTCGGCCCGCCTCCTGTGACCGACGCGACGATTCGCTCGCGTCCCAGGGTCAGGCGGTGGTCACCGAACCCGACCGCTTCGGGCGTCGGTTGGGGAACTCGTGCATCGCGTGGCGGGCGATCGACAGCGTCGACCAGCCGTCGACGGCGGCGCCGACGCCCCCGCCCACCAGAGGGATGCGCTTGCCGACCCACACGCCGAGGCGCTTGCCCGTCAGCTGGTTCAGGGAGCGGTCGAGCAGCGCGCGGGCGACCTGGGCGTCGAGGCGCGCGTCGAAGATCGGGGCGGTCGCGACCAGCAGCGGCGACGACGGCAGCACCCCCTTCGACACCAGCGACGCGGCGGTGTTCGGCCCGAGCATGACCATCAGGATGGCCGTGCGGACGCGGGGATCGGCAAGCTCGTAGCCGCGCAGGTGCGCGATGCCCGACACCAGCCGCGCCTGCAGGAAGGCCGCGGCGGTCATGTTGGCGGGGGCGGTGACGAGGCTGACGAAGAAGCCGCCCCAGTTCGTCGCGAACCCCTGCCCGCCCGCCATCGCGGTGTGGGAGGCGATCATTCGGGAGATGGCGTCCTCGATGTCGTTCTTCTGCAGCAGGAGCTGCTTCGCCGAGTGCTTGGCGCCGGGCAGCTTGCCCTTGCCCTCGATGGCGATCTCCAGAATCTCGTGGAAGACGTTGGCGGAGATGCCCTCGCTGACGGCGATGACTTGGTTCTTCTCGCTCATGGCACCCTCCTCACAAGCCCAGCCTTTCACACCTCCCCAACCGCGTCGAGCGTGGCCAGGGCAGGGACCGGGTCGGCTCCGGGTTTACCCCGCGCTCCCGAGCGAGGTGCGCGGCTCAAGGAGCGGGAGATGCGAGACTGGGCGGATGGAGGCGGGGCTGTTCGGGCGGGTGGAGGATTGGCCGCGCCGCGACCTGATCGGCTACTCGGAGGAGTTCGACGCCACCGTCGCGCTCGCCGCCTACCGCCAGGGCGTGTTCCCCATGCCGTTGGACCCCCGCGCGATGGGGTGGTGGTCGCCCATGTACCGCGGCGTGATGCGGGTGCCGGAGGTGCGTGTGACCCGCTCGCTGCGGCAGTCGGCGCGCCGGTACACGACGACGGTGGACGCGGCGTTCCCGCGCGTGCTCGCCGCGTGTGCCGATCCGCGCCGCGACGGCGGGTGGATCGACTCGCGCATCCGCGCCGCCTACACGCACCTGCACGAGGCGGGGTGGGTGCACTCCGTCGAGGTGTGGGACGAGGAGGGCAGGCTCGTCGGCGGGTTGTACGGCGTGCACGTCGGCGGGTTGTTCGCCGGCGAGTCGATGTTCCACGACCCCGAGCTCGGCCGCGACGCCTCGAAGGTCGCGTTGGTGCGTCTCATGGTGGAGCTCGCGGGGCTCGGCGTCACGCTGCTCGACGTGCAGTGGCTCACCGAGCACTTGGGCACGCTCGGCGCCTACGAGGTGACGCGCGACGAGTACCTGCGCCGCGCCCACGCGGCGCTCGCGCTGCCGACCGCCCCCTGGACCCGCACCGGTCCAGTCACGGGTGCCGACGTCGTCGCCGAGCACCGCCTGATCGCTCCCTGAGCGGGACTAGGCTGGGCGCGACGGAGGGAGTCCCCATGCCCGAGATGCCCGAG
>CAYVWO010000041.1:0-12600 GCA_964455495.1 uncultured Tessaracoccus sp. | reverse complement strand
TGTGTAGTTCCTTCTGGCCGAGGGTGTCGGTGTAGCCGAGGACCGGGGTCTGGGCGGTGTCGAGGTCGTGGCGGGTCAGTGTGTAGGGGAGTTTCTTCAGCCCGGCGACGATCGCCTCGGCCTGCGCCAGCGACACGGCGCCTTCTTCCAAAGCCCGGGCAATATGGGGGAAGCGGTCCGCCAGGTCCCAGGACAGCCGCAGGGCTGCCGTGGCCTGCGCGGTCGTCGTGCGTGTCGATGACCGAACCCGGTCGAGAACCACATCGGTGCCGTTCATCCTCGCGTCGTGGATCAGGTGCAGGCGGAGTCCGGCGAGCTGATCCTGGGTCTCTTCCAACACCGCCAACAGGGTGTCGAGTTCTGTGGCGTGGTCTCGTGAGCTGTTGGCGCGCGCGGTGTTCCAGGCGGCAGTGATGAACTGCTGTCCCAAGGCCCGCACGTCATCGTTCATACGTACGATTATATGCGAGAGTGCAGGCATTCGCCAAGAATATTTATCTGTCTATTCCCCCGAATATGATAACGATTAAGTAACGTCAATAGCTCGGCAACCCCTCAGTATGGAGCGTCGACATGGTGAGTTCCAGGCCAGCGGGGCACGTTGTGGATAGCGTGATCAACCAGGAACTCACTGTGGATAACCGGCGCTAGACATTTCACCTGCCCGTAACCGTCCGTTATCACCGCGGGTCGCTTTCGGTGCTTAGCTGGGTGGCAAGAGTAGGAGCGCCTCCGCTGAGGGGCCTCCCAGAGATCGGCCACGAGCCGACCACAGGGCCCGCGCCTCGCGCCGGAGCCCCGACCGCGACAGGCGGTCACACCCAATGATGCGCTCCTGAGGGGGAATCGTGTCTGCGCCTATCTCCACAACCGATCTCGCGGCCTTCGACGGTCTCGTTCCCGAGTCGCGCCGCGCAAGAAGCAAGAATCCGTACACCCCGGTGATGGTCACAGTGGCCATCGCGGCCACCATCGGAATCCTCGCCTACGCCTGGTTCCTCCTGAACCCCCAGAATCGCGGCGATCTCCTGCCGTGGGGGATGGTGATCTTCGCCGAGGTCATCCTGATCTTTCACGCGCTGATGGCGATGTGGGCGATCTTCGCCGGGCGAAAGGACCCGCGCACGTTCGCGTTCCACGACGCGCAGCGCGCCCTGTACGACCCCGTCGTCAACGAGAACCTCGGGGTGACCGACGATCCCGCCCGGTGGCCGCTGCACCTGGACGGCGCGCCGGCGAGCGTCGACATCCTGATCACCGTCTACGGCGAGCCGATCGAGGTCATCCGGCGGACGGCCGAGGCCGCGAGGGCCGTGCGCGGGGCCCATCACACCTGGATCCTCGACGACGGCAGGTCCGACGAGGTCCGGGACATGGCGGCCGGCCTGCACATCGGCTACGTGCGGCGGCTCACCAGCCACGGCGCGAAGGCGGGCAACGTCAACAACGCGCTGACCATCGCGAAGGGCGAGTACTTCGTGATCCTGGACGCGGACTTCGTGCCCCGGCCGGAGTTCCTAGAGGAGACCCTTCCGTTCATGGGGGAGCCCACCGTCGCCTTCGTCCAGACGCCCCAGACCTACGGCAACATGAGCAACATCATCTCTCGCGGCGCTGGCTACATGCAGACGATGTTCTACCGCTTCATCCAGCCTGGCCGCGGCGAGTTCAACGCCGCCTTCTGCGTGGGCACCAACGTGCTGTTCCGCAGGGCGGCGGTGCTAGACGTCGGCGGGATCTACACGCAGTCGAAGTCGGAGGACGTCTGGACGTCGCTCCTGCTCCACGAGCGCGGGTGGAGGTCGATCTACATCTCCAAGACCCTCGCGGTCGGCGACGCGCCCGACACGATCGAGGCGTACACCAAGCAGCAGCTGCGCTGGGCCACCGGCGGGTTCGAGATCCTCTTCACCCACAACCCGTTCAGCCCCAAGCGGTCGCTGAGCCTCGACCAGCGGCTCATGTACTTCGTGACGGCCACCTTCTACCTGACGGGGATCGCCCCGGGGATCCTGCTCTTCGTGCCGGCGCTGGAGGTCTTCCTCGACCTGCACCCGGTCAACCTCCAGGTCTCCACGACGACCTGGTTCGTCTACTACTCGGGCTTCTACGTGCTGCAGATCCTGCTGGCCGCGCTCACGCTCGGCACGTTCCGATGGGAGGTCCTCGTGCTGGCGGCGAACTCGTTCCCGATCTATCTCAAGGCGCTGCGCAACGCCTTCCTCGGGGTGGACACGAGATGGCACGTCACAGGAGCGACGGACAGGAGGTCGTCGGCGTTCACCTTCATGATCCCCGTGGTGCTGACCTTCGTCTTCCTGCTCGGCACCTCGATCGTGGCGCTCTGGCGCGACGTCGGGCTGGGCACGCTGAACGTCGCCACCTTCTGGTGCGTGGTCAACACGCTCATCCTCGGCGCGTTCATCGCCGTCGGCCTGCGCGAGGGACGCGCGGCCCGCGGAAACGCCGATCCCACCGACGTCGACCTCGCGGACGCCGTCGCCGAGGCGGCGGCCCCCGAGCCGCTCAACCTCGACACCATCCTTACGGCTCGCCAGCGGGTAGGGCTGCTGGCGGAAGGGGAGACATCATGACCTGGTCCATCCGACTCAAGCTCTGGGGCGGCATCCTGGTGGTCGCCGCGCTCGTCTTCGCCCTCACGCTGCTGTTCAACCAGCGGCAGTCGCAGGTGGCCAGCGTCACCGCGTCCATCGACGCGCCCGCCGCGACCGTCGGCTCGTCGTACGGGGGAGTGGTGACCGATCTCTACGTCCGCCAGGGCGAGGCAGTCACCGCCGGCGATCCGCTCTTCACCCTCAACAGCATCCAGTTGCAGCAGGACATCGGCAACGGGCTGAGGCCCGTGTCCACGGCGGCCTACACGCTCGACCCCGCCTCCGGGACCGTCACCTACAAGGCCGTGTCCACCGGGTATGTCGCCTCGATCGACGCCGAGCCCGGCACCTTCCTGGCCAACGGCACGCCGATGGCCCTCGTCGTCGCCGACGGCGAACGCACCGTCACCGCCCAGTTCGACTTGGAGCCCACCGAGTACGGCAGGGTCGAGCAGGGGGCGGAAGCCCGGATCGTGCTGCCCAACAACCAGACGGTGCTGGGCACGGTCAGGGGCGTCGAGGTCAACACCAGCGGCCAGGGCCACGCGATCACCCGCGTCGCCATCGTCAGCGACGCGCTGACCGACCCGAGCCTCGCGGCTCTCACCAGGCTGGACACCCCAGTCATGGTGGTCATGGACCTCCGCGACGACGGCTGGCTGGCCGGCCCCACGGAGAACATGCTCGCCTTCCTCACCAAGATCGGATTGAGGTGACCCACATGCGGATCACGACGAAGACCACTGGCGTCCTGATGGCCGGCGCGCTGATCGCCGCGCTGTCGGCCTGCACGCCCGAACCCCGCGAACCGGTCGCGCCGAGCGCCCCGCCGCGGACCACGGCGACGGTGCTCGGGCCGGAGCACGTCTCGCCGCTCCTCGACGGGATCGTCCAGCGCGACGGCAAAGACCTCCGACCCGAGCGGCTGGCCGACGGACTGCTGCCGCCGACCAACACCTGGTTCGCCGGGCTCGTCTTCGGCGACACCGCCCAGCCCGTCTTCCCGCTGCCGCTGAGCTTCGGCGTCGACGAGGCGGGCTTCGCCCTCGGGCTGCCGACGGTGACCACCACCGAGAAGACGATCATGGGCGGCTATGCACCGATCGTCCAGGTCGGCACCGGCGAGGGAACCTCCTGGCAGGTGGTCGCCTACGACGAGCTCTCGGTCACGCTCGAGGGCACCGTCGACGGCGACCCGATCGGCACCGTGCGGATCGCGGAGGGTTCGCCGTTCGTCACCTTCACCGCGGCCTCGGCCATCGGCCTGAGCACCAACCTGCCGTTCGCGGCGGACGGCGACGCGTGGTCGGTCCAGGGCGGCGCGGCCGCGTACGGGCTCGTCACCCCGGGGCGCGTGTCCGGCACCACCGTCGAGCTGGGGGAGGGGCAGAGCGCCACCTGGTTCGCCGTGCCCGAGGGAGCGACGGTGCAGGACCTGGCGCCGCTCGCGGAAGACCCGTTGGCGTCGACCACCGTTTCCTACCGCATCGCCGACGAGGCCACCACCACGCTCGAGTACCGCACCAGGGACGGCGGCCCGACCGCCTTCGCCGCGATGCCGCACCAGGCCGACGGCCTGATCGGGGAGGCCGACTCCGTCGGCACCTACCCCAGCATCTTCGGCACCCTCACCCTCTACGCGGGCACCGAGCTGAGCTGGTCCGAGCCGCTGCAGGACGCGAGGCCGGGCCTCGACCTCTCGGGCCTGACCGGCGACGAGCGCGCAGAACTCGCCGACGCCGTGCGTGCCGACGTGGCGGCCGCCGACCCCTATCCCGCGGACACCTACTTCGGCGGGAAGGCCCTCTACCGCGACGCGCAGCTGCTCCAGATCGCCCGCCAGGTGGGGGCCGACGACGTCGCCGACGAACTCGCGGCGAGGGTGACGGCGGAGCTGGAGAGGTGGACCGAGCCCCAGGGCTGCGCGGCGCGCGACGCGTTCTGCTTCTTCTACGACACCCGCAACTTCGGGATCGTCGGCGACACGCCGTCGTTCGGCTCGGAAGAGTTCAACGACCACCACTTCCACTACGGCTACTTCCTCTACGCCGCGGGTGTACTGGCCGCCGACGACCCCGATCTGGCGGCCCGACTCGCCCCCGTGATGGACCTGCTGGCCGCGGACATCGCGACCTCGCCGGCCACCGAGCAGTTCGTGGCGCGACGCAACTTCGACAGCTACCAGTCGCACTCCTGGGCATCCGGCACCTCGCCGTTCGCCGACGCGAACAACCAGGAGTCGGCGTCCGAGGCGGTGACCGCCTACGCGGGCCTGACGCTCTGGGCGCGGGCCAGCGGCAACGAGGACCTGGAGACGGAGGCGCGCTGGATGCACGCGTTGGAGGCCGCGTCGGCCCGGGCCTACTGGACGGACTTCGACCTGGACGACCCGGTCTACGCCGGCTTCGCCCACACCGTCACGCCGCTGGTCTTCGGGGGCAAGCGCGACTACGCCACCTGGTTCTCCGCAGAGCCGGCCGCCGCGCTGGCCATCCTGCTGATCCCGGTGAGCCCGTCGTCGGACCAGCTGCGCGGGGATCCGGCGCGGATCAGGGCCAACGTGGCCGAGGGCATCGGCACCAAGGGGTTCGCGCAGCAGTACGGCGACTACATCCTGATGTACTCCGCGCTGGCCGGCGAGGAGGAGCGGCTCCACGCGCTCGACCTGGCCCGCGGCATGGACCGGGAGCTGATCGACGACGGCAACACCTACAGCTACCTGCTCGCCTGGCTGCTCAGCCTCAGGTGAGCCGGGTGATCTCCACCGCGACGAACATGTCGGAGGCCCGGCCCCCGGTGAAGATGCCGTGCAGGGGAGGCACGTCGGCGTAGTCGCGGCCGATGGCCACCTCGACGTGCATCTCGCCGGGGCGCAGGTTGTTCGTCGGATCGATGCCGACCCAGCGGCCATCCCAGTACTGCACCCAGGCGTGCGACTCTCCGATGTAGGGCACGCCGATCTCCGCGTCGCGCTTCGGCATCAGGTAGCCCGAGACGTAGCGACACGGCACGCCCGCGACGCGCAGCGCGCCGATCGCCAGGTGGGCCATGTCCTGGCACACCCCGGAGCGCTGCTGCCAGGCCTCCGCGGCGTTCCCGTGCACGGAGGTGGCGCCGGTGACGTAGGACACCTGGTCGTGGATCCGCTCCACGATCTGGTCGACGGCGTCGTGGGGCGTCGCGGACAGGCTGCGGGTCTCGTGCACCCAGGCGGCGAGGTCGGCGGGCGGCCGCACCCGGTCCGTCAGGCCCAGGAACTCGCAGTACCGGTCGGCCACCCGCGGCGAGGCGAGCTCGGCCCAGCCGAGGCCGCCAGACTGCGCGGCCGGGCGCAGGACGTCGACGATGCTGGTGGCGGTCACCTCCAGCGACTCGTGCCGCTCGAAGACCTCGAAGGCGGTGACGGCCGTGCCCCAGTAGTCGGTGTAGGTGTAGGTCCAGGGGACCGGCGAGATCTCGACCCGGCTGTGCAGCACCTGCTGCTGATGCGTCGAACGGGGGATCATCCGGATCTCGTTGAAGGAGGCCGTCGCGCCCTCCGAGTAGCGGTAGCCGGTGGCGTGGACCACCCTCAACTGCGTGCTCACAACGCCCCCTCATGCCATTCGGGCGCCACCGCGCCCTCGAAGAACCTGCGGGTGATGGCCGCGTCCGCCCGACCGCAGGTTGACTGCAGGGCCGTCATCCGTTCGGGCAGGTCCTTGATCAGCTGCGACTTCTCGCGGAACTCCAGCTGCGCCCTCGCCTGCCCGAACAGCCGGGCGGCCTCGCTGTCATAGGCGGGCTCCAGCACCCCGAGCGCCTCGATGACCGTGTCGAGGGTGGCGAGCACCGAGCGCGGGAACAGCCGGTTCAGCAGCAGGAACTCCGCCGACTCCAGGTCGGAGTCCTGGTCGAAGGCCCGCTGCACGAACGCGTGGTGCGCGCCCGCCGAGCGCAGCGCCGTCGACCAGGCGGACGCCGACGTCGTCAGCGCCGCGGCCTCGATCAGGCGGGCGGTCATGTCGATGCGCTCGAGGCAGCGGCCCAGCACGAGGAAGTGCCAGCCGAGGTCTCGGCTCATGGTGCTGTCCGCCGTCGCCGTGATGACGGCGCAGCGCTCCCGCACCCAACGGAAGGCGACGGCGGGGCGCATGGTGCCGAGCTGGCCCTGCTGCACAGCGTGCCACGTGGTGTTGATCGACTCCCACATCTCGGTGGGCACCGTCTCGCGGGAGCGCCGGGCGCTCTCGCGGGCGCCCTTGAGCGAGGCGAGGATCGACGACGGCGAACCCGTGTCGTAGCAGAGCCGCTGCATGACGATCGAGGCGCTCACGTTCTCGGGGGCGGGCACGCCCATCACCGAGAGCAGCAGCCTGGCCGCGGCCTGGGTGTCGGCGAGCGGGTCCTCGACCGTGAGGTACAGGTGCACGTCGAGGATGCGGGCGGTGTCCTCCGCGCGCTCCAGGTACCGGCCGATCCAGTACAGGGATTCGGCGATCCGGCTCAGCATGACGACTCCTCCATCCGGCCCTGTTGCTGCTGTTGTTGCTGTTGCGCGTACTGCTGCTGCTCGGACGGCTGGGGCGCGCGGGAGTCCTGCCTGGCCTGCGGATGGATGGCGGCGTCGGGGGCGGCCCGGCGAACCGGGCTCGGCTCGACCTCCTCGCCCTTCTTCGGGGCCAGCACCCAGGTGTCCTTCGAGCCGCCGCCGCGCGACGAGTTGACGATCAGCTCGCCGTCGCCGAGCGCGACCCGGGTCAGGCCGCCGGGCAGCACCCACACCTTGTTGCCGTCGTTGACGGCGAAGGGCCTGAGATCCACGTGGCGGGCGCCCATCCCGCCGGGCACCATCGTCGGCACCGTCGACAGCTGCACCACCGGCTGGGCGATCCAGCCGCGCGGGCTGGCCAGGATGCGGGCGCGGGCCTGGTCGATCTCCGCGCGCGAGGCCTGCGGGCCGATGATGATGCCCTTGCCGCCCGAGCCGTCGACGGGCTTGACGACGAGCTCGTCGAGGCGGTCGATGACCTCCTCGCGCTGCTCCGGATCCTCCAGCCGCCAGGTGTCGACGTTGTTCAGCACCGGCTCCTCGGCGAGGTAGTAGCGGATCAGGTCCGGCACGTAGGTGTAGACGAGCTTGTCGTCGGCCACCCCGTTGCCGATGGCATTGGCGATGGTGACGTTGCCGGCGTGGGCCGCGTTGACGAGTCCCGCGCAGCCGAGCAGCGAGTCGCCTCGGAAGTGAACGGGGTCGATGAACTCGTCATCTACCCTGCGGTAGATCACGTGCACCTGGCGGAGGCCGGACGTCGTGCGGACCATCACGCGGCCCGCCTGACACACGAGGTCGCGGCCCTCGACGAGCCGCACGCCCATCATCCGGGCCAGCAGCGCGTGCTCGAAGTAGGCCGAGTTGTAGACGCCGGGCGTGAGGACCACGACCGTCGGCTCGGAGACGCCGCTGGGCGCGCATGCCCGCAGCGCGGCGAGAAGCCGGTGCGGGTACTGGCGCACGGGGCGGATGCGGTGGTCGGCGAAGACCTCCGGGATCGCGCTGGTCAGGACGCGCCGGTTGGTCATCACGTAGGAGACCCCGGACGGGATGCGCACGTTGTCCTCCAGCACGCGGAACTGGCCGTCGGCGTCGCGAATCAGGTCGATGCCGCTGACGTGCACCCGCACCCCGCTCGGCGGTTTCATGCCGGAGACGACGCGATGGAAGTGCGGCGAGGTGGCCACGACGCGGCGGGGGAGCACGCCGTCGGCGAAGCACTGTCCCGGGCCGTAGACGTCGTCCAGGAAGGCCTCAAGGGCGCGGACTCGCTGCGCCACCCCCTGTTCGATGTTCCGCCACGACGGCGCGTCGATCACGCGGGGCAGGAGGTCCAGCGGGAAGGGCTGCTCCTCGCCGCCGATGTCGAACGTGACGCCCTGGTCGACGTAGCTGCGGGAGAGGAACTCGGCGCGGGCGCGCAGCTCCTCGGGCGAGAGCGCGGTGACGCGGTTGTGGATGCGCGCGTAGGGACCGCGGACGGCCTCGCCGTCGAACATCTCGTCGTAGGTGCCGGCCGGGGTCCGGTATCGGTCGAATGTCGCAAACACGGGCTCAGGCTAGAAAGCGGTCATGTCCGCCGTGTTTCAGCCCGGCAACGGTCAGCAGCTTTATCTTCCTAGAAGAATCCCCCGGTGAGGAGGCCGACGGTGGAGGCGGCGAGGCTGACCAGGAGCATCCCGCCGCCGTGGACGACCGCCGCGAGCGTGCGGCCCTGGCGTACGAGGCGGGCGCCCTCGACGGACGCGGTGCTGAAGGTCGAGTAGCCGCCGAGGAACCCGACGCCGAGGACCGCGCGGTAGGAGGCGGCGCCGTCGTGGGCCAGCGCGTGGCCCGTGAGCAGGCCGAGCAGCAGGCAGGCTGTCGCGTTCACGACAGCGGTACCCAACGGGACCGAGAGCCTGCTTCTGCTGGCGACAGCGGTGTCGACGAGGAAGCGCGCGACGCCCCCGAACCCGCCAGCGAAGGCCGTGAGGAGAAGGAGCCCCATCACGCGGACCGCTCGCTCGCCGCGGTTCGACGCGTCAGGGCCGAGACCGCGGCCATGCCCGCCACCGCCGCACCGAGGCCGACGACAACGCTGACGAGCGCATACGCCGCGGCCAAGGGCAGTGCATCGGCCCGCGCGAGCTGGTCGATCTCGAGTACGAACGTGCTGTACGTCGTGAACCCGCCGATCAGGCCGGTGCCGACCCCCAGCCGGACGGCGCGGCGCAACCCCTCGTCGTTGCCCGCCAACCGTAGGGTCTCGACGAGTGCTCCGAGCGCCAAGCTGCCGACGATGTTGATCCAGAACGTGGTCCACGGCCAGCCAGCCGCGGCGTGGGGAAATGCGGCGGAGAGGGCGGCCCGGGCGAAGGTTCCGAGAACGCAGCCGACGAAGACGATCCCGGCGAAGGGAAAGAGCCGACCGCCCCCGACCAGAGGGTGGCCTGAGAACGGGGCGATTCGTGGGCGATCCGGTCGCGGCGAGACGTGTGCCATGGTGGCCTCTCCGGGCAGGCGGGCCTGCCCCGTTGTCACGGTGCAGGAACCATCAGCCGACCGGCGGTTCGGGCATCGTGCCCCGGCGGGATCCATCGCCGTCGCCCAGCATAGTCACCCTCGCCCGCTGAACGGCGGCGTGTCAGACTGGGGAGATGAGAATCGCGGTCACCGGGTCCACCGGGTTCATCGGATCGGCCCTCGTCCGATCCCTGCTCGCCGACGGCCACGACGTCGTCCGGCTGGTTCGCCCGGGCGCGACCACCGGCGCGTGGGCCGACGGGTCGAGCGGCATCCCGTGGGACCCGTCGGCGGGAACCGTCGACCGTCAGGCCCTGGAGGGCCTCGACGGCGTGGTCCACCTGGCCGGCGCGGGCGTCGGCGACCGGCGCTGGACCGCCGCCTACAAGGAGCAGATCCTTGAGAGCCGACGGCGCGGCACGACCCTCCTCGCGGAGGCCCTCGCGGGGCTGTCGCGAAAGCCGCGGGTGCTCGTGTCGGCGTCCGCCGTCGGATACTACGGCCAGACGGGAGACCGCGTCGCGGCCGAGGAGGACGGGCCCGGGGCCGACTTCCTTGCCGAGGTCTGCCAGGTCTGGGAGCGCTCCGCCGACCCGGCGAGGGACGCCGGCATCCGGGTGGTGCACCCACGCACCGGCATCGTGTTCGACGGCGGGGGAGGGGCGGCGTCGAAGCTCCTGCCCCTCTTCCGCTTCGGCCTCGGCGGAAGGCTCGGCGACGGCGGTCAGTACTGGAGCCTCATCTCGCTGGCCGACGAGGTCGCGGCGCTTCGTTTCCTCCTCGAGCGCGACGACGTTGAAGGGCCGGTCAACCTGACCGCGCCGTCGCCGGTCACGAACGCCCGGCTCACGGAGGAGCTGGGGCGCCAACTCCGCCGCCCGACGCTGCTGATCGTTCCGGGGTTCGCGCTGCGCATCGCCCTGGGCGAGATGGCCGTCGAGGTACTCGGCAGCCAGCGGGTCGAGCCGCGCGCACTGCTGAGGCACGGCTTCACCTTCCGCCACCCGCACCTCGCCGACATCGTCGCGGCGGGCCTCCGCCGCTAGACGACGCAGAACTCGTTGCCTTCGGGGTCCAGCATCACGATCCAGTGGCCGGTGAACTCCTCGTCGAACACGCTGACCAGAGTCGCCCCGGCGGCCACGAGCTGATCGGCCTTGGCGCGCATGCCCTCCCTGTCCTTCTGCTGGGCCGACGACGACACGCGCACGTCGATGTGGAGGCGGTTCTTCGCCGTCTTGGGCTCGGCGACCTTCTGGATGAAGATGCGGGGGCCGACGCCGTCGGGGTCGACGATGGCGTTGGCGTCGTTCCAGCGCTCCGTCGGAAGTCCCCAGGCGGTGAGGGTCTCCTCCCATGTCGCGTGCGGCGCGGGAGGAGGCTCGCGGACGTAGCCGAGCGCGAGGGCCCAGAACTCGCCGAGTACGAGCGGGTCGGCAGCATCCATGGTGAGGGAGAACTTCGCGGTCATGTACCTACTCTGTTCCTCTCCGGCCTGCGAGGCAAGACCGGCGGCATCGCTTACACCACCAGGGTGTTCCTGGACTCGCCTGGACAGCGCGAAGCGTGGAATCAGGCCTCGACGTCGACCTTCGCGTCCTGGCGGGGGACCACGACCTCGTTGATCACCATCAGGATCGACGCCGTTACCGGCACCGCGATCAGCGCGCCGAGCAGGCCGAGCAGCGCCGCACCCGCCATGGCGCTGATCAGGACGAGCGCGCCCGGGATGGAGACGGCCTTGGTCATGATGCGCGGCGTCATGACGTAGGCCTCGACCTGCATGTACGCGAAGTACACGACCACGAAGACCAGGCCCACCCAGCCGACGGTGAACAGCGCGACGATGCTGGCGATGATCCACTGCAGCACAGACCCGATCATCGGGATCATCGTGACCAACAGAGCTAGTGCACCGAGCAGCGCCGCGAACGGGACGCCGATGGCGGTCAGCAGGATGAAGGTGAAGATCGCGTTGCAGACCGCAAGGATGGCCATGCCGGAGACGTAGCTGCCGACCGACTCCGTCAGCTGGTTGGTGACCCGCTCTACCTGGGGCCGCCCATACGCGGGGCTGAGCCGCACGACGGCGGCCTTGATCTGATCCATGCAGCCCAGGAAGTAGAGCGTCAGCACCAGGACGATCAGGGTGCCCGAGGCTGCGTTGACGATTCCGGATCCGACGGCGAGCGCGCCGCCGCCGATGATGGCGAGGTTGTTAGGGTTCGCCAGCCACTGCCGGGCGCGGGCCAGCAGTTGTTCGTAGAGGTCGGCCTGGCCGCTGGCGTTGATGGCGCGCTGGAACCACGCCTGGTCCTGCAGCGACGCGATGTAGCCCGGGAAGGCCTTGACCAGCTCCGCGATCTGGATGACGGCAACCGGGATCACCAGTGCGAGGAGCAGACCGAGCACCAGCGCGATGCCGACGAACACGACGGCGATCGCGGCGCCGCGGCTGAGCTTGTACCGCTGCAGCCGACGCAGGAGCGGCTCCAGCGCCATGGCGACGAAGAGCGCGACGCCGATGGTGAGCAGCACCGAGGCCAGCGTGCCGAGCGCGCCTGCGAGCGAGATCGCGAGTAGCCCACCGACCGTGGCGGCGAAGCCGATCGACAGCGGACGGGCGAGGTAGATGCGGCCGAGGCGTCGCGGGCGAGGGCTGAGGGGCTCCGGGGTCATGGCGCGGAGTCTAGTTCAGCGGCGGCCTCCGCCAAGCAGCCCGCCGAGGATGTCGCCGAGGATTCCTCCACCGAGACCACCGAGGTCGGGCGCGCCCTGCTGCTGCGTCGTCGGCATCTGCAAACCGCCGTCGTTGCCCTGGCCCGGGACCTTGAACTGGCCCCCGCCTGTCGAGGGCGTAGTCTGTGCTTCCGCCTGGCCGCCCAGCACCTGGCCGAGGATCTGTCCGAGGATGCCTCCGCCGCCGGCTTGGGGGGCCGTCTTGGG
>CAYVWO010000040.1:11801-12664 GCA_964455495.1 uncultured Tessaracoccus sp. | reverse complement strand
TTACACCGTTCGTTTGACAGACCCACTGACCCCTCGCAACGGAGCCCGTCGGCGTTCGTTGATCAGGGGCGCCGCCATTCCTGCAGCACTCGGAGCGCTCGGCTCGTTCGCGCTGCTGGCCGCGGCGGCTCTCCTGTGGGGGCTCTGCGGCACAGAGATAGTGTGGGGGTCAGGCACCGGCGAGCTCGCGACCTGGGAACTGGTCGGTACCGCGTCGGTGACGATGATCACCGCTCTCGTCGTGGTCTCCTTGATCAGAGTGCCCACCACGGTCGGGCGCCGATGGGCCATGTCCGCCATGAAGAATCAGCCTCGGGGCGAAGGGCGTCCGGTACTGATGCTGCGCACGTTCGGTGACGACACGGTCAAGCTGCGCGTGCGGCGGCCGGATTGGGCCGGCTTCCTTGACAACCTCCTGATGAAGCGCAGGGAGAGATTCGAGGAACTGGTCGCGCTCATGCTGTCCAGCTATGGCCCCCCGATCGCCGTGGGCCAGCCCGGCCAGGTGCTGGCGCCCGGATTGGGCGCTCAGAGGTTCACCTTCAGCGGCGACACCTGACAAGCCGCCGTGCGAGGCTTCGCTGAAGAGTCCGCCCTCATCACCGTGTTCATGGGCAAGACGGCCGGGCTCAGCTGGGAACTCAATCTGGTGGCGTCGTCCGGCTACCTTCACAAGAAGGTGTTCCTCATGCCGCTTGTGAACGTAGAGGAGATGGCCCTACGCCTCGCGGTCTTCGCTGAGACGTACGACCTGCCGACCGAACTGCTCGACACCCAGACCGTGCGACGAGTTCCCCTGCGATCTGCTGGCCGCTCGGATCGGCGGAGCTGTTGGTGGTGTCCGCAAGTTCCGCCGACGACAT
>CAYVWO010000040.1:6346-11791 GCA_964455495.1 uncultured Tessaracoccus sp. | reverse complement strand
TTCAGCGTTGCGTCGCCGCATTGTCGGGCAACCTCGACACCCAACCCCCTCGCTCCGGCCTGACCGCACTTCCAAAGTACCGAGAGTTGGGATTGCCGTCCGAGCGCCCGACGAGGCGTGGACTCCTGAGCAACCCTCTGCGGCCGAATCTGATCAGCGGAGCCCCTGCGGCGGGCTCAGGCCTTCTGATCGTCTTGACTACGGGCAACGGGATGGGCCGCTGACCCGCACCATCCTCCTCAACGACGGGTACTCCGTCACCTCGACCCTGGGTGGCACAGACAGCGAAGGCTGGGCAGTTCTCAACCTCAACACCATCGTGCACGGCGACTTCGACACCGGCCAAGTGCGCTGGCGTCTCGAACTTCCCGAGCCGACAGAGGGCTTGGCAGCCACGGACACCACTGTGTACGTGACCCAGGCTGACGAACAGGCCCTCTGGGTCATCGACGCCGAATCCGGGCACCTCGACAAGCGCGTCCCACTGGGCTGCGCGCCGTGGGGGGTCAGCGCGAGCGATGGCCAGGCGGTCGTGGCATGCCCTGTCGAAGGTCAGGTGATCACGGTGAGCGACGGTACGCCGAGCGCGACCGAGTCAGCGCCGATCGGCACCCTCTACCCCGCCGAAGTCAACGGCCAACTCATGGCCTACGTCTCGGCGCAGGACGAGATCCTGAATCTCGTGAACGGTGCTGCGCTGTACCTATCCGTAGGCGAACCGGCCTTTGCCATGACGACAAACGCGATCGCAGCCCAAGGCGTCGACCGCGTCTCGTTGTTCACCGAGGGTGAGATCCTGCGCTGGAACGCTCGTCCGAGCGTCACATCTCTGGATATCGCCGACGACGGTGAGTCTCTGCACTACGCAGCCGGCTCGACGTGGTACCGACTCCTGCCTGAGTGATTGGTGTCGAACGAACTCGCCAAGACCGCAGGCCCCGGGAGGCAGCGGCAGGGCGCGGCCAGGGGTGGCCCCCGTCCTGGTGATCGAGGAGGATCGGGCCATGTGCCCGCGGCACGGAGCCGTCGAATCGTCAGGCGGAGGCCTTCGACAGGGCATCCACATGGGACTCGACCAACTGGCGCAGTTCCGATGCCTCCGGCGAGTCGGGCAGAGCTGCACAGACGAGCCCGACGTAGGCGCGAGCCTCGGACCAATGCCCCATTGCCGCCGACGGATCATCCAGCAGCTCGGCGCAAGCCAAGTTGTGCAGGACGGTCGCGAGATCAAACCACAGACTGATGTCCCGCGGCCGTTGCTCATGCCGCGCCAGCACCCGAGCGAGCGCCTCGCGGAGCAGGATGGTCGCGTCTCCGGGCTGCGCCACCCGAAGTGCCCGACCGAGGCGGGTGAGCGCCACTGATCGACGGTCGCGCTCGTCGTCGTGGGGATCGGTCGCGTTCCCTGGTTCGCTCTCCATGACCGCCGAGGCATACGCCGCCACGGATGCTAGCCGGGGCGCGGCAACACGACTGTCCCCAAGCGCGACGAGGGCACGGGCCAGACCGTCATTGTGCTCAGGACCGTCAGCTAGCGAGCGGCGGGCTTCCTCGGTGCGCACCGCTATGCGCGCGAACTGCTCGGCGCTGTCGGGATCTATCCCTCGGGTCAGGTCGAAGGCGACGGCGGCCAGCGCTGCCCGCAACTCCAGTGCTTCGGCGCCGTCTTGGCTCGCAAGCCTGTCCATGCCCTCCATCGCCGCGAGGTAGGCCTCATCCGGGCGGTCGATCCGTCCCAGGTCAGCGAACAGGAGCAGGCTCCGGCCAAAATCGAGCGTCGCCCGGGCATCGCCGAGGCGAGCGCAGAAGCGGTAGGCATCCGCCGATCGCTTCCCGAACTCCGTGGCCTCGGAGCCTGACGAGAGGCGCGCGAGCTGACGCCACGCCCAGCCTTGCCAGTCCGCGCGTTGGTCGCGATTCTGTTCGCCATCCGGACTCAGGTATGCGCTGACCGTGAGGATTTCCTCATAGAGTGGACGCCTCAAGGACCGATCAGTGCGCGCGGCTTGCAGGTCGAGAAAGCGTACGAGCGATCGCACAACGAGTAGATCTGGCCCTGCCGCGAACTCCGTGCGCAGTCGATCAACGGCCGCCGCCGCGACGGAGCGCGCCTCGTCCTCGCGTCCGACTTCGGTCAGGACGCGCACCCTCAGGTGGTCCTCGTGCGTCCAGTCGTGCAGAAGGCGCTCGGCGTCGTCGTTCATGGACAGGGTGAGGTTTCGGGCCTTCTCGAGTTCCCCCAAGGCTTGTTCAGCGTTGGTGTCGGCCAACTCCTCAGCCAACGCGACGTGCCCCTTCCGCAAGTTCTCAGGGCTTGGGTGCCCCCGATCGGCCAACCACTTCTCGGCGTGAAGATGCCAGCGCAACTGCTCCAGGGTGGGGTGGGTGTTGCGCCCCGTCTGGAGCGCGATCGTTGCGCGCACCTCAAGGCGTACGGAGTCGAGCCCTGAGGTCCAAGCCTCGTGAAGGACCGCCAAGCCTTCCACCCAGCGATCCGAGCGGAGGTACCAGTCGCCGGCGGTGACCAGATCGAGCCCCGCGGCCCGGTCGTCGCCCATCCCGTGCTTGCGACGGCTCGACTCCTTGAGGGTTCTCACCGCCGCATCGACATCTCCGGATTCCCCCATTGCCGTGGCCAGACCGCGGGTCGCCTCGTCTGCGACGTCCAGTGCCCCGGAACTCCATGCAAGAGCACCTGCCAGCCGTGTCGCGATCTTGACCTGTAGTGAGACTTGATCGGCGGTGTCCTCCATCAACTCAGCGATGCGCAACTGCTCCCGCAGGTCGACCAAGGCACGGCGAAGCGCGATGGCTTGGACTTTGGCACGCAGCTCGGCCGGGTCGGGGCGGCAATCGTCGGGAAGGGTGGCAACCGCCTTGAGAAGCCCTCGGATGCAACGGTCCCGATCGTCATCATCGACGACGGACTCGGCCCAGCGGGCGGCTTCAGCGAGGGTCGTCCCGGCCTTCCCGGGACGCCCGAGCGCGAGGAGGACGCGCGCCGCATCCACTCGGATCCAGACCGACTGCACGTACTCGTCCCGGTTCTCCGCGACGGCGCTGGCGGCGTTCAGGTTGGCGAGGGAGGCGTCGAGGTCACCGACCTTCTCCTGCAGGTTGGCCAGATGCCAGTAGGCCCAACGCAATCGCATCGTGTTGCCGAGTGAGCGCGCGAGCTGGATGGTGACGGTGAGCTGGGCGGCTGCCCGGGCGTGATGGTCCCCCGCCAGGAGCAGCTCCGCGGACTCCGACGCGGCGTCGAGCATGCCCGCACGATCCCCTGCTTGGTCGCACAGTTCCGCCACCTCGGCGTCCAGCTGTAGTGCACCTTCGATGTCGCCGCGCGCTTGGGCCACCGCGCGGCGCCCCCGCAGCGCGTGTGCGCGAATCTCCTCGGGGGTCAATGTCTCACCCATGAAGGTCACACGGCGGCTCCCAGCACCGGCGATCCGGTCGGCCTCGCGGTAGGTGGCGTCGGCCAGGTCGAAGTCCTTCAGCTCCAGCGCCAACTCGCCCTTCTGCGTGAGCAGGAGCCCGATGATCGCGGGCGTCCTGTGCGGGTCGAGTCCTGCCACCAGACCATCCAGGCCGGCGATCGCCTCCGGAAGGCGGTCATCTTCATCCAGATCCGGGAGTCTGCGCAGGCCCTGGGCCAACCGCCGCCCCTGACCGAAGGTTAGTCGCTCCACCCTCGAGAGCTTGTAGTACCTCCGGGTGGGGGTGGCGGGACCCCCTGCTGTCCACGGTCGAGCCATTCGAGGTCCTCTGCCGTCGAGGTCCCGGCCGCGGCCCGGTCGAGGCGATCGAGCAGGCTTGCGTGCACCCCGTCGTCCATGGAGTCCACTTCCCCCTTGAGCTTCAGGAAGAAGCTCAAGGCCGTCGCCGCGTAGGCCGCCCAGTCCCGGCCGTCGGCCACCCAGTGCCGCATTCTGCCGTCAGCCTCCACAGCTAGGCCGGTCCACGCTGCGGGGACGAAGGACTCCCGGACCGCCGTTCCTGCAGCGGACAGTTGCTTGACCGCAAGGTCGAACCTGCGGAGGCTGTTGTCGTTGTCCGGGTCCGGGGGCAGGACGACCAACGTCTTGGGCAGTAGCCCCCACGCCCGGAGGCGCTCCATCTCCCACTTGAGGCCCTCGCTCGAACCAGCGATGAGGACGATACCGCCACACCGCATGGCCGTCTGCCGCACGGCGTCCTGCCACTGGTCGTCCGACCAATAGGTGCGCACGGCCCCCAATTCGGGCAGGCCCTCGCCCGGCCGTCCGATGGCGACCACGGGGCCGAACAGCTTGAGGATCCAGACCAGGAACTCCTCGAACCTGACGCGTCCGCTGGGCAACGAGGGAGAGACGATGCCGCCGCCCAGGAGGGTGGACCGCAGGGTGAGGCGATCATCGTCGAACGAACGCAGCAGGAGGATCGACTCTGGGTCGGCCTTCAGCGCGAAGTCCGTCGTGCCGTGCCGCCGCCCCTGGCGCACGCACCAAGCAGCCGGTCGGTGGCACTGGGTCAGCAGCGCGAGCCCGCCGACAGTGAGGGCGACGGCGGGCCAGGCCCAGCCATCACGCAAGGAGGATACCCCCGCCAGGTACACCCAGGAAGCGACGAGGATGGCGACGATCTTGACCGCAACCGCGACCACGAACCAGGAGCGCTCACGCCCTTCTCGTCGCTCAACGAGAGCGCTCTGGCCCATGTGGTGGGCGGTGATGTTGTCGAACGCGCCATTGCTGCCGAACAGGACGGCCAGGACAGCCGCGACTGGCAAGACCGAGACACCCAGGGCGACGACGAGCGCGGCGAGCAGATACACCGCGCCGAATGTAAACGAGCCCTTCAGTACATTCCAGCGCAGCATCCCTCGGCGCATCAGCGACACGTCCTGCACGCTCTCGCCCCCTCGCTCGATCTTCCCCGCGATCTCCGGCATGAGTTCAGGATTCGTGCGGAGGAGCAGGTGCTCCACCGAGCCGCGGTCACGGAAGAACTGCGCAGCCAGCCAGGCCACTCCGCTCACGACGACGACCAGGAATCCCACCACGGTGACCCTCCTGCTATCCCGGAGGACGACCCGCGTCGAGGGCCGACCGGATCGAGTCGATGGACGGGGGCTTGTCGCTCTCCCACACCCGGGCGTAGACGTCCCTGACCAGAGGCCACACCCGCTCCAGGCCGTCATCGACGGAGCCAACGGACGCCGCTAGGGCCCCCATCACGACGAAGTCGTGCGGGATCACGCGGCCGGCAGTGTCCCTGCGGCCCAAGGGATCGAGAAATCGGAGCGCCGCGCGGTTCCCCACCCGACGGAACACCTGCGTCTCGTCCTCGAGACCGGCGAAGGCGCGCTCGTAGGTTTCGAGGGGGTCGGGGTAGCCCCCGTCGAGGAGGAAACGGAAGCCCCACTGGCGGCCGCCGGTGGCCCAGATGAGGCTCACCACGGGCTCT
>CAYVWO010000040.1:0-6336 GCA_964455495.1 uncultured Tessaracoccus sp. | reverse complement strand
TGTCCTTCACGCCGTGCTCCAGGTCCAGGCGGAACTGGGTGAGGGTGGCCGTGAGGTAGTCCTTATCGGCCATGGCCTGGTCGTAGATCTCCTGGAACTTCTCCGTGCTGACTTCGGCGAGGAGCACCAGCGCGGGGATCGCGATCTTGCTGAGCGCCGGCCCCACCTTGGGTACCTTGGCCAGGAACTTGGCCGCGACGAGCGCGCTGGCGGTGAAGACGGCCGCGAAAGCCTCGGCGTTGTCCACCAGACCGCCCAGAGCCTTCAGGGGGATGTCGAGCTTCTTGGTCCATTGAGCAACCCGCTCCAGGGGCAGCATGGTGGCCACGGGAAGGATGAGGTCGAGGCCGACGCGCTCCTCCACCTTGATCCTGCCCGGCTCGAACTTGGCCGATGACAGCAGCATGAAGTCCTCGCCGAGGGACAGCACCTCGGGCATCTGCACGAAGCCCTGCAGGGTCTCGTGGAGCGCGGCGACGTCATCGGCGGCCTTCTCGATGATCAGGTCGTGGAAGCCCTGGACATCGAGCTCGGGGTGAAGGTCCGCCTTCGACAGCGCGAGAGTCCAGATGCGGGGGAACTCGGCGAGCGGCTTGCCGTCGGTCAGGATCTCGTCCTTGAGCTTCTCCAGTTCGGCCCGCATGCCCCAGAACAGCGACTTGAGGTACTTCTCCTCCTCGCCCTCGTAATCGAGGAGCTTCTGACCGTCGATGAGCACGATGGCCACGTCAGACTTGAGGAGGGCGGTGAACGTTTCGACGCGGCGCGCGGTCTCCTCATCGCTGCTCGGATCCTCGGTGAACCACTGACCGGGGTAGTCGTGCCACACGAGACGCAGCGCGTTGAACTGGTTGGCCTTCGCACCCTCTCCCCCACCGGGCCTCACGGTGAAGGAGTAGCGAGTCGAGGCGAACTTGCTTGTCGCGGGCGCCTCGGCCTGCTTCTTCATCTTGAGGTAGTTCTGCAGCAGGCGATTGCCCTGCTCCGCCTTGTCGGGGAGCACCTTGTACAGGCTCTCCTTGACGAACGCCGGCTCCTGCGTCCCCCCGTAGAAGGATGAGAGGAGGACCGTCTTCCCACTGCCGCTCTCCCCGAACACCGCGATGTTCTGTTCCTTCACCTTCAAGGCCATGCCAGTCCCCCCACCTTCGTCGTTCGAATCAACGAGAGCCGTGGGGCCGATGTGGTCCGGGCCCCGTAGCCTTCACGACGCGAGTCTATCGGGAGTCGGGTTGATCGGGCCCGTTGGGCACCCGGAACTCAGGCGGACACCACCTCGATGCCTGCCGCCCCGAGGATCGCCGGCAGGGTACGCATGATGTGCTCGTCGTAGCTCTTCGTTCCCTCGTCGAGTTGGGCCCACGGCTTCGACCACTTGTGGCTCTGCCGCCCGGCGGCACGCTGGTGGATCGCCCACCGTCGATGCTCAAGTTCGGCCAAGCGTGTGAGGGTGTCGTCATCGAACTCGCGGGGCGAAGGCTCGTCGGTCTGCTCCCAGTCGAGCCCCATGACCGCGTAGGTGACCGCCGAACCGACGAGCACGGCACGGTTCGACGACCGCAGGAACTCGCTCAACTCCTGCCAGGCTGCGCCCGCCCACGGCGACCCGGTGGCGTTGCCCGTCAGCCGGCTGATCTGCTCGTACGCGTCGTGGACCAGGGGCGCGAGCGACTCGACCTGCTCGAACGTCAGCACGTCGTCGCTGCCCACCAGCCGGGTAACGACGAGCCCCGCCCGGGCGGCGATCGTCGGCAGCCGGAGCGCGAGCTCGAGGGTGGTGAGCGTAGACTCGGGAGTCTCATCGACGCCCATCAGGCGGATCAGCACGCCGCTCATCGCCCGCAGGTCGCTCGGGCTCAGCACCGGGGGCCTGGCAAGCTCGTACCCGGGAGGCACGGCCTCCACGCCTCCGGTGGCCAGCACAACGCCCAGGTTGTCCGCGATCAGCCGCAATCGGCTCACTGCCTCCGCCGACTGCTCCCCCAGCGGAAGCGCCTCCCCGGCCCCGCTTCGCACCAAACCGAAGAGGTCGAGCGGTGGAGCCGTCACCAGCGCATCCGGCGACATGAGCCACGACACATCGACGAACAGCGCCTCGACCAGCTCGTCAGCCTGCGTGTGCGCCACGACGGCGGACACGACGGCGTCACGGGCCACCTGCGTCACTCCGTCGAGCGCGGGCCAGAGGCCTTCCTCCTCCACCGCGACAGCGACCCGCGAGCCATCCACGGAGCCGGCCACCGCCCGCGCGATGCCTAGCGCCAGTGCGGGCGGCTCCAACGCGACGATGACGGTGGGCCCGGTCGAGGCGGTGGCCGCTGGCAGCTCCTTCTCGGCCGCGACGATCTCACGCACCCGTCGGGCCACATCGGCGGGCCTCATCGGGACCTCCGACCACAGCACCCGCCCCCGCGAGCCGGCCTCCGTCATGGCCGACACCGCCCACGTCTCATCGCCGCCGACGCAGTGCAGGGTGAGCGGCTCCCCCGGGACGGAGGCCCGCACGACGAGCTGGGTGGCGACGATCCGCGCCAGGTCGCCGTCGCCCACCACCACCGCGGGAGGTGCCGCCGCGTCCTCGGGTCTGGCCGGGAACCTGCGCACGATCTCCCGGGCCAGCTCCGCGTCGGACGACACGATGCGCACCCCCGGCTCGCCGTCGAACAGGGGCGGGATGTCGGCGCCGCGGACCACTGCCACCGCGTCGGGGTGCTGCCGCCCGAGCGCGCGGATCCTCCGGGCCACCTCCTCGTCGGTCTCTGCGGTGATGACAACTGCTTCGTCGCTCACGATGCCTCCTCTGGCACCAGACTAGAGGCGGTCGGGGCCGTAGGCTGGGGCGCGTGGGGGTGAGCCAGTGAGCAGACGGAGGCAGCTGCAGATCGTCGGCGACGGTGCCACCGGCAACTGGCTGGCCTGGCAGTGGGACGACGGCAGGGTGTGGGTCGAGGAGATCGACCCGGGGTGGGCCCTTGCCCGGCTCGCGGAGGCCCTGCCCGCCGTGAGGGGCAGGGTGCTCGATCTCGGCTTCGAGGGCGCGCTCGCGGACCCGCGCCTCGAGCGCGACCTGTCCACAGCCCTGGCCAAGGCCCTGCTCCCTCCAGAACTACGAGCCCAGATCCTGGCGGCGGCACAGGATGGGCTCTTCGACGTGCGAGTCGCGCCATCGCGCCAAGCCGCCTCCGTCCCGTGGGGGCTGCTTCCGATAGACGGAGACCGGCGCCTCCTCGACGTCGCCGACGTCTCGTGGAGCGGGCCGACGCTGCCCCGTGACGTCGGTGCCGCCGACGCCCCGGTTCCCCTGGGGTGGGAGAAGGCCCAGGCGCTTCCGGCGCTGCACGTTCTCGACCCGGTGGCCCCGGGTCATGGCCCGGTCCTCAGCACGGACGGGGCACGCCTGTGGGAGGAACTGCCCTCAGGGCATCGGGACGACCACTGCGAACTTCAGGCAGCCACCAGCCCGGAGGCCCTGTCGTCGATGCTCCTTGGCAAGGTGTGGTCACGGCTGTTCCTCCTGGGCCACGTCACGGGTCACAACGACGACGCATCCCTCGTTCTCTCCGGCCACCTAGGCGCAACCCGCCTCCTGACGGGCGGACTTGATGCGCTTGGCGAGCCGGACGCCGCCGGCATCCTGGCCGGGCATCGCACATGGCCGATGCCGCCACGGGTGGCGGTGGTGGCGTGCGGGTCGGGGCTAGACATGAGCCAGCCTGAGCCGTTCGGCCTCGCCACGGCGATCCTCGCCAACGGCGCCGACACCGTCCACGCCACCCTGTGGACGCTGCCAACCGACAATGCCTTCGAGCAATGCGGCGGCCCGCCCGCCCTCACGGAACTCGGCCTCGCCATCGATCGCGCCCAATCGGCGGTCGATCCGGTCGGGACCATCAACCAGTGGCAGCGGGACATGCTCACGGTGTGGGGCTTGACGCCGAGCGAGACTCCTCCCCCGCTGGTATGGGCGTCGGTGGCGACGATCACTGCCCCGAATCGCAAGGTCGCCGCCCCGCCCCAACCGGGCGGCCCGGCGATGAGCGTCCGTCATGAATGAGTAGGCGGCTGACGAACGGAGGGGTGAACACATGGCGGGCTTTGACGTCTTCGTCTCGTACGCGCGGGCCGACAACGAGCAGGGTTGGGTCACGGCGATCCGCGACCTGCTGATCGACGACGCCCGCTCGCACAGCGACCGCGTGCCGAACGTGTTCCTCGACACCAGTGAGATCCACGGCATGCAGGACTGGAAGGCACGCATCCTCGGTGCGCTGCAGTCGTCGAAGGTGCTCCTCATCTGCCTCTCCCCCGCGTACCTCGCCAGCGAGTACTGCCGGTGGGAGCGCGAGGAGTTCGCGGCCGGAGAGGTGCGGATGCGGGCCTCGATCGGCGCCAGCGACGAGGACGACGGCCTCATGGCGCAGGTGTTCTTCGTCGACCTTCCCGAGACGGACCCGGAACTCAGCCAGGCGTGGCGAGAGCGATTCGAACGCACCCACGGCGTCGACCTGCGGCCCTGGTTCACCGAGGGTCCGGAGACGCTGCGACGCGCGGAGGTCGCGGAGAGGCTGCGATCACTTGGAGCCGACGTGTTCCATCGCCTGGATCGGGCGGCTCGCGCAGACGCGGCCCCGGGCAACCTGCGGCGCATCAACCCCTACTTCGTGGGCAGGACGCAGGAGTTGTCGCGGCTGCGCGAGACGGTGTCGCGGCCGGGCACCGTCGGAGTGGTCACCGCCGTCCACGGGCTCGGCGGGCTCGGCAAGACCGAGCTGGCCGTTCACTACGCCCACGCGTTCCGCGACGCCTACGGGGGCGGCACCTGGGTGCTCCTGGCCGACGGGCACAGCGAGCTGGTGCCGCTGATCGGCTCCTTGGCGCTGGAGCCCCGCTTCGGCTTCTCGGGGAGCGAGGCGGCGCGGCGCGACCCGGAGTTGCTGGGGCGTGAGGTCATCGGGGAGCTGGAGCGGCGCATGAATGCGGGAGGCCAGATCCTCCTGGTGCTCGACAACGTCTCCGACCAGTCGCTGCTGTCCGCGCCCCAACTTGGGCAGCTTCCCTCTCGGCACGAACTCCATGTCGTCGCCACCACCCGGCTCGGGGAGAGCGACTTCGTCGCGCGGGCGGAGGTCGGCTTCCTCGCCTTGGGTGGGCTCGACGAGGACGAGGGCATGCGCCTGATCCGAGACATCCTCGTCGCGGGCGAGCCGGGGGTCGGCGCGTTCGTGAGCCCCGACGAGGAGGCGGCGGCCCGGGAGTTGGTGCGGCTTCTCGCCGGGTTCACCCTCGGTATCGAGCAGGTGGCGCTGTTCCTGCGGGCCCGTCGAGAGATCGCGCCGTCGATGATGCTCGACTTGCTGCGACGAGATGGCCTCGGCGGGCTGGAGGCCGAGGCCACCCGCGGCGACTGGAGCGACGTGCGTCACCAGCAGCGCCTTGCTTCGGTGGTGTTCGACACGACGCTGCAGCAGTTGTCGGGGCCGGGCGCGGCAGGCGAGGGCGACACCTCGTATGGTGCCCGGCCGGGCTCGGCGGACCGCGTCGGACGCGCGGCCCGAGCCGCGCTGGAGGCGGCGTCGCTACTTCCCCCCGATTCCGTTCCCTGGGCGTGGTTGGAGGCGATCGTCCACCACTTGGTCCCCGAGGCGGTGGAGCCGCGCCCGTTCGCGCCGCAGGGTGATTGGCCGCAAGTGCGGCGCATCCTCATGGCGCGTCAGCTCATCACGCCGGGGGATCGTCCTGAGCTGGCCCGCATCCATCGGCTGCTGGCCGATCACGTGCGTCCCAATGCGGGCTCGGAGGTTGCGAGCCTAGTCCAGGCTCACCTACTTGACCGGGGGCGTCACGGCAACTCCCTGGGTGGCCTGCCGGGCTGGGAGTGGCGGCCGCTCCTGGAGGCGCTTGTGCTGACGGTGCACTCCTTGGAGGACGAGGACCGTGTGGGCTTCCTCGGCGAGGTGGTGGGTGACTGCACGGACGCGCTCATCGAGGCGGCATCCAACGGGGCCCGCCTGGAGGCGCTGAACCTCGTCACGCTGGGCGGGCAGCTCCTTCGGCCATCAGGGGATGGCCTACCGACATGGACCATGTTCGCGCTGCACCAAGTTCTCGGGCGCCTCTGGCGAGACGTGGACCGCGACAAAGCCCTCACCGCCTACCAGGAATCCCTCGACATCACCCGCCGGCTCGCCGCCGCCCTCCCCGACAACCTCCAAACCCAACGAGACCTCAGCCTCTCCCTCAACAACATCGGCCGCCTCTGGGAAGACGTGGACCGCAGCCAGGCCCTCACCGCCTACCAGGAATCCCTCGACATCACCCGCCGGCTCGCCGCCGCCC
>CAYVWO010000039.1:2141-12975 GCA_964455495.1 uncultured Tessaracoccus sp. | reverse complement strand
CCGGTGTATCGATCCGGCTCGGCCCACGGCGCAACGGTGCCGACCGGGGGGCCCCAGTGGTCGAGGACCAGCCCGGACCCGTCGGCTAGGGCGCTCACCACGTACGACGTGCGTCGCGAGCGCAACTCCCACTGGGTGCTCATTGTCCTCCCTGCCTTACTTGGTCGAGCCGACGGTCAGCCCGGAGACGAAGTGCTTCTGGAACGCGAAGAACACGATCGCGGTCGGGACCGCCGCGACCATGGCGCCGGCCGCCACGACGTTCCACTGGCTGACGAAGCCTCCCTGGACGTTCAGGAGGGCCGCTGTGATCGGGAAGTTGACCTCGCTCCGCAGTACCGTGAGCGCCCAGATGAGGTCGTTCCACACCCAGGTCGTCGCGAGCGCGCCCAGCGCCGCAAGCGAAGGCCGGCAGAGCGGCAGCACGATCCGAATGTAGGTGTTGAGCTCGCCGGATCCGTCCACTCGGGCGGCCTCGAAGATCTCGCGGGGAATCGACCGCATGAAGCCGTGCAGTACGAAGGTGTAGAACCCGAGCCCGAAGGCGAGCTGAACAAGAATCAGCGCGAACAGCGTGTCGGCGATGCCGAGGCTCTCGCTGATGCGCGCGACGGGGATCAAGAGGATCTGCGGGGGAAGCAGGTTGCCGGCGAGCATGAAGAGGAGGATTCCCCTGCGCATCGGGATCTCGAACTGGCTGAGCGCGAACGCCGCCCAGGACGCGAGCAGCAGGCTGAAGAACACGGTGAAGAGAGTCACGACGACGCTGTTCCAGACAGCCCCGCCGGCCAGCCCGTCGGTGAAGACCGTGACGAAGCCGTCGAGGCTGAACGAGCGTGGGAGAGATCCGAGGCCATTGGTCGTGATGTCGGCGAACGTGCGGAAGGCGACGAAGACGACGAACACGAGCGGCGCGATCCAGGCAAGGGAGACGAGCCCCATGATCGCGTGGAACGCCGGCTCCTTCCAACGTCCCCTGGGCCGGCGCGGTGTCGCCTGGGCGGTGTGGGCTGACATGTCAGTCCTCCTTTCCGGACCGGGCGAGGTAGCCGATGATGAAGAGGATCGCGAGCAGGAAGATCACGACCGCGATGGCGGAGCCGTACCCGAGATCGACCACGGTGAAGCTCGTTTGGTACATGTAGGTGGAGAGGAGCTGCGTTGAGTTGTAGGGGCCGCCGCGGGTCATCGACCAGACGATGTCGAAGGTGCGCAGCGAGTCGATGACGGTCACCGCGAAGACCACTGAGTTCACCCCGCGAAGCTGGGGCATGATGATTTGCCAGAACCGCTGCCAGGCGTTGGCCCCGTCCATCGCCGCCGCCTCCTCGAGGGCGGGGTCGACGCCCTTGAGACCAGCGAGATAGAGCACCATGATGTATCCGCATTGACGCCAGACCGCGGCGACCAGCACCGCGTAGAGTGCGGTCGAAGGATCGGCGAGCCACTGCCGGGCGGTGCCGTCGAGGCCGACTGTTCTCAGCAGCGTGTTGACGGCGCCGTCCGGCTGGTAGAGCAGACGCCAGAACAGCCCGGTGACGGCGAGCGAGAACACCATCGGAAGGTAGATCGCGCTGCGGTAGAAGCCGACTCCTCTCCGCGGCTTGTTGAGCGCGAGGGCCAGGCACATCCCGATGACGACCGACGCACCGCCGAATCCGACAACCCAGATGATGTTGTTGACGAAGGCCTGGGCGAAGATGGGGTCTGAGCCGAGCATCCGGAAGTTCTCGAGCCCGATGAACTCCGGGGTCCCCGCTCCGTTCCATCTGGTGAGCGAGATGTAGAAGCTGTTGAGCGCCGGCCAGAAGACGAAGCCGAGCTCAACCGCTAGCGGAACCAGCAGGAAGGCCCAGACAACCGGCGGGACGGCGCGGAGCCGGCGACAGGGCGCGGCTCGCCCCGTCGCCGCGGGGGCCCCTTGGCTCACGCGTTCCACACCCGCTCGGCGGCGGCCTGCCACTCGGTCAAGATCGCATCCACGTCCTCTGGCTTGGCGAGGAACTTGGTGAGCGCGGCGTCGGCCGTGGTCTGCAGCGCGTCCGAAGAGTCGCGGTTGAAGAACTGTGTGATCTGGTCGGCCGCGGCAAGGGTCTTCAGGCCCTTTTGGACGAGCGGTGAGAACTGCGAGGTATCGACGTCCGGTGAGGTGGGAAGGTTGGACGAGCCCGCCGCCTCGATGAACTGCTGCTGCGACTCCGCTCCGGCGAGATAGCTGAGGAACAACAACGTGCCCTCGGGGTTCTGGGTCTTCGCGCTGGCGAAGTAGCCGTCGGTCGGGGCCTCCTCGGCCACAGGGATGGTGGGGTCGATGACCGGGACAGAGAAGAAGTCGAGGTCGTCGGGGTCGCCTTCGGTGATGCTCTGACTGATGAAGGCGCCGACCAGATACATGGCGTTCTTGCCCTGAACCAGCGGGGTGACAGCGTCTTGCCAGGCAAACGCCGTCATGTTCGGGTCGAAGTAGGGCACCAACTGGGCGTAGTAGTCCATGACCTTGCGCACCTCGGGGCTGTCGAACCGATGGTTGCCAGAGAGGAGTTCGCGGTGGAAGTCCGCGCCGTTGACGCGAAGATTGAGGATGTCGAACCAGCCCGACGCCATCCAGGGAGTGGTGCCCACACCGTTGGACAGCGGGTTGATGTCCTTACCCTTGAGGGTCTCGCAGAGGGCCAGGAACTCGTCCCAGGTCGTCGGCACCGAGACCCCCCACTTCTCGAACGAGGAACGCAGGTAGAACACGCCCCACCAGTAGTAGTTGGTCGGTAGGAAGATCTGCTTCCCATCGTCGCTCGTGGAGAGGTCCTTCAGAGCCGCCGAGTACGACGCCGCCGCGCCGTCGCCCTGCCAGAGATCGGAGATGTCGAGCAGGTAGCCGTTGCGCGCGTAGTCACGGGCGACCGACCCGGCGTACCAGGTGAGGACGTCCGGCGGGTTCTGCGAGGTCAGGTAGGTCGACAGCTGAGCGCGGAACTGCTCGATTGCGACCGTGTTCAGCGTGACCTCGCCGGGGTAGGCCTCGACGATGCCTTCGAGCGCCTTCTTCGGCTGCGGGTCGGATAGCGAGGACTGCAGCGTGATCCCTGCGCTAGCCGACGGGGTGCCGCCACTGCCCGTGGCACAGCCGGTCAGCACGGCGGCGGCGCTCAAGCTTGCGGTGCCGATGACGAAGCCGCGTCGGCTCAGGCGAAATTCGGTGGTCATGGTGTCGTCCTCCTTGACGAGTTCGGCTGGTCAGCGGTTCATCGCTGGACATATGTGCAGCCTAAGCAGTGCGCAAGTAGGCGTGAATAGCGAAATCGACGAAGAAACCTGGAGGAATCCATGACTACGTGGTCGTGGCTCCGCTCAGTGATGAGGAGAGAGGCGGTACTGGGTCGGCGACAGCGAGTGCATCTTGCGGAACTGCCGAGAGAAGTAGAGCGGGTCGTCGTACCCGACGGCGCGCGCGATCTGTGTCACGGCTAGGTCGGTGGTGTCGAGCAGTGCCCGGGCTCTGGCCATCTTGAGGCCCTGGTGGTAGGCGGTGATGCCGCCGCCGGAGGCACGTCGAAACTGGGCGCTGAGGTGTGAGGGCGAGAGGCCGACGAGCGCGGCCAGCTCTCCGACGGCGACGGCGCGGTCGATGTTGTCCTCCAGGAAGCGGATGGCGCGGTCGAGGGGTGACCCCTTGCCGGGCTCAGCGTGGTCGATAGCCACTCGGGTCAGGAGATGCCACGCGAGGCCGGAGTTCTCGACGAGCCGCGCTGGAGTAGGCCCGCGTTCGAGGTTTCGCACGATCTGGTCCCAGAGCGCCACCGCGGCCGTGACGCTGCGGAAGCCCATGGCGAACGGGTGCTCGTCCATGCCGAGCAGGCGCTGCAACTCCGGGACACCCTCGCCACGCAGGTGCAGCCACCAGATCGTCCATGAGCTCCCGGGCCCGGAGCCATATGCGTGGGCCGTCTCCGGTGGGAGCAGGGTGTACGAGGCCGAAGGAAGGACGAAGCGGTCGCCGTCGACCGTGACCCATCCGCTTCCCCGGGTACAGGCGATGAGGACCGCCTCCGGCGTCCCGTCGGACCTTTCGACGAGGTGGTCGGGAGCCTCTGGGAAGCAGCCCGCGTGCGTCACAGACAGCATCCCGGTGACGGGCCTACTGAGAGCTGCGGCAACCATCGGCCGCGGGACGACGCATACCCGCTCGCGGTCGAATCCTTCCGGCCTCATCATGGCTTCACGCTAGCGCAGGCGGATCATCCATGCGGCGGTACCGCCAACGACCTTTAGCGCAGCAGGCTGAGGAGTTGCGCGTCGTCGATCGTGTGTGGCGGTTCGAATCGCGGGCTCGCCATGTAGCGCAGGAGCGAGCGCGTGAACTGACGTGCGGCCAAGCGGTCGGAGGTGGGATCGGTCTCGAGGTTCAGCGAGGTGACGACCACTCGGCCGGCTCCCAGCCGTGCCTCGACGAGGACGCCGAGCGGACGGGCCTCGAACCAGGTGTCGATCGGCTGCACCACCGGCCGCAGCGGCGCCGGAAGGGCGTCGGTCAGCATTGCCTTCGCGTCCCGAACCAGCTCCCACCACTGCCAGTCGGTCGTCCCGTCCGTCGGGAACTCCGCGAAGACCGGATGGGCCGGATCGTGCAGCAGCCCCATCGTGTGTGGCGCCTGTCCGCGCGTCCACGCCGTGTTCCAGAACACCGTCGTGAATCCGAGCGCGACGTCGTTGCCGATCTGGCCGGGACGCAGCTGGAGCAGGACGTCCTCGCCGGCGTTGCAGCGCGCGATGGCGTCGTGCGGATCGTTCGTGACGTGGATCCCGCCGGGCACCTCCTCCGCGTTCGCGGGCATGACCCACAGCGCCCAGTCGTTCTCGAAGCACTGCCCGTCCGTCCGCACCTCGAGGATCAACGAGTACTGCGCGGGGCCGTCGGTCGCGGGGGCGGGAATGCTCGTCCTCCCCCAGCGGTGGTGGTTGCCGACGTCCATGACCGTCTCCCGGGCGAGGATCCCGGAGGCGACCTCCATGCCGTCGGCGTCTCGCAGCGACCACGTGACGTCGGCCCGCAGCGGTCCGGCACCGAAGTGGGCGACCTGGAACTCGACCGCGATGTCATCGCCCGCGCGGACGACTCGGCGGGGGAGGCGGGCGAGCGGGACCGTGGGTCCGCAGAAGCGGGAGAACTCCTCCGCGTGGCAGTAGCCCTTGGACTCCCAGAACGCGTTGAGCACGCCGACGAGCGCCGTCCCCTGGCCGGGGAAGTCGCTCAAGCCGAGGAGATGGAACCCCCCGAACCCCTCGGTGCGCAGCGCGGACTCGATGTCCTCCTTGTAGCACAGCACCTGAAGCCTGCCCGAGGCGCGGAGGAAGTCCTCCGCCTGGTCGGCCATGCCGCTCCCGCGGAGGAAGTCCGCGAAGACGCCGTAGTTGCGCGGCTGCATCAGCCCCGTGTAGCGGGCGACCTCCGAGAAGTCGGGGTAGGCGCACCACTGGCCGATCTCGTGGCTGACGATCGGCCGGCCGGCCTCCTCGACCCAGGCCGCGTAGTCGGTGCACGTCTCGGGCGCCGTGGCGTTCAGCCGAGATTCGAGACCCTCGCCCCACAGGTGCGCGCGAGGGCGGAAGTCGTTGTGGAAGTCGTTCTCCGGCAGGATCGGCCACCCGGCGCCGGACGTGAACAGGCGATGGCCGTCGTAGGAGCGCCAGCGCTGCAGCCACGACGCCAGGAACTCCTCGTGTCTGCCACCCGGCTCGTTGCCGTGGGCCATCATGAGGAACGAGGGGTGGTTCCCATACGCGTCGAGGATGCGGCGCGTCTCCTCGTGCACGTAGTCGTCGACCGGCCGCGACTCGCCGAGGGCCGCCCCCTGGTTCGCCCAGACGGGCGCCTCCACCTGGAAGTAGAACCCGGCCTCGTCGGCGGCGCGGAAGGCCGCCTCGGGCGGACACCAGGAGTGGAACCGCAGCAGGTTCAGCCCATGCCGACGACAGACGTCGATGATCCGGCGCCACGACGCGACGTCGGTCGGCGGGTACCCCGTCAACGGGAAGACGCACGACTCGAGGGTTCCGCGCAGGAACGTCTTTCGCCCGTTGACGAGCAGGTGAGGCCCTTCCGTGGCCACCTCGCGCAGGCCGAACACGACGGTGGTGGTGTCGCGGTGCTCGCGGCCGTCGACGGTGGTCGTCAGCTCGACATCGAGCTCGTAGAGCCGAGGGGAGAACTCGTCCCATAGTGGCGCTCCGTCTCCCAGCGGCAGCTCGACGTCGGCGTGGCCGCCTGCGGCGGTCAAGCCGCGGTCGCCGAGGTCCTCGCCGTAGTCCTCGTCGAATGCAACCTCCACCGGCTCGACGCGCGGCCCGCCGCCGAGTGCCCGGGCGCCGACTCGGATGTGACCGGCGCCCGCCCCGGAGGTCGACGCCGCGAAGTCGATCTTGGCCGTCACCACGCGGCGAGAGAGGTCGGGTTCGGTGCGTACGCGGGTGATCGTCACCGCGGGGGCCGCGCTCAGCGTTAGCGCCCCGACGACGCCGTTCCAGCTGCCCTGGGTATGGTCGGTGACGCTGTGCGCGTTCGGCCCGACATCGACGATCATGCGGTTGTCGACGCGTAGGGTCAGGAGGTGCGTTCCCGGGGAGAGGAGCCCGAGGTCGTGCACGTGCGGAGTGCTCAGGCTTCGCTCTGCGCCGACCCGCCGCCCGTCGATCCAGACGGTCGACTCCCAGTGCACGCGCTCCAGCTCAAGCAGGACCCTTCTCTCGTCCCATTCGGCCGGGACGTCGATCTCGAGCTGATACCAGACGAGGCCGCGGTAGTAGACACGCGGCTGGAGCCAGAAGGGGACGGAGACGTCGCCCGGTTCGCGGTAGGGCGCGTACTTCTCGTCCTCGAAGAAGGACCGGTCGACGATGTTGCCGACCCAGGGCGTGTCCAGCGTCACCTCGTCGCCGATGCCCTGTTCCTGAACCGAGCCGGGAAGCGTGACGGCGTGTTCAGCCAGGAGCGGACCGCGGAACCACTGCTCGACCTCCCCGACGCCGTCGGGATCCAGCCGGCAGGTCCAGGTGCCCGCCAGGTCTCGCGTCCATTCGCTCATGGCTTCTCCCCTGCATCGTTGCTGTTGCGCCGTCGGCGGCGAGGCCGTGACCGCCGCTGTCAACAGTAGGTTCGCGCCGCTGCGAGCGCGATGGGAGAACAGGGGCTGTGCATGGACGATACGCCGGTCGTGCGAGCGTCGGCGGAGGAGGTGGTCAGGGCCGCGGAGCCGTTCCGGGCGAGCTTCGCCCCGGCGTCCCTGGTCGGCTGAGTGCTCGCCGAGGCGAGAGAGCACGAGACCTACGCGTTGCGGGCGACCAGGTCGACGAACACGTCCTCAAGGGTCGGCTCTCCCGGATGCCCGGCGGCTGCCCACTCGTCGCGGAGGCCGTGGCGGATGTCGGCGGGCGCGCCCTCGGCGATGAGCCGTCCGTTGTAGATGAACGCGAGCTGATTGCAGTGGCTCGCCTCGTCCATGTAGTGGGTGGTCACGAACAGGGTGACGCCGCGCCCGGCGAGCTCGTAGAGCAGGTCCCAGAACTGGCGCCGGGCCACCGGGTCGACGCCGCCCGTTGGCTCGTCGAGGAACAGCAGCTCGGGGTCGTGGATGGTGGCGGTGCCGAGCGCCAAGCGCTGCCGCCAGCCGACCGAGAGGTTCGCCGTCAGCTCGTTCTCGCGGCCCTTGAGGTCCGCCATCTCCAGGACGTAGGCGCGCTGCTCCGCGAACCGCTCCGGCGCGAGGTTGTAGACGCCCGCGTAGAACCGCAGATTCTCCGCCACCGTCATGTCCTCGAACAGCGCGAACTTCTGCGACATGTAGCCGAACCGCGGCCGGACGCGCTCGGGATGCAGGGCGACGTCCTCGCCCAGCACCCGGGCCTGGCCGGCGTTGGGGGCGCTGGTGCCGGTCAGCATCCGGATGGTAGTGGTCTTGCCCGAGCCGTTCGGGCCGAGGAAGCCGAAGATCGTGCCGCGCGCGACATCGAAGTCGACGCCGTCGACCGCGGTGAAGCTCCCGAAGCGCTTGGTCAGGCCGCGCACGGAGATGGCCGCCTCTGGGTTGGGCTCGGTGGCGTGATCGGCGTTCATTCCGCGAGCCTCCTGTGGGTGGCCGCGACGGCGGCGCCGAACAGCACGACGGCGAACGCCGTCAGCACCAGGAACTGCGTGCCGAGCGCCTCGAAGCCGCTGCCCTTGATGAACGCGCCGTGCAGGATCTGGATGGCCCAGGTGAGCGGCACGAACCAGGTCAGCGGCACGATCGCCGCCGGCATCGAGTCGATGGGGAAGATGAAGCCCGACAGCACGAAGCTCGGCAGCATGAACAGCATCATCAGCTGCTGCGCCTGCTGCCGGGTGTGCGAGACCAGGGAGATCAGCAGCCCCAGCCCGATCGAGGTGAGCATGAAGAGCGCCAGCCCGGCGACCACCACCGAGATCTGGCCTGCGAACGGGACCCCGAACCAGAACACGCCGACCAGCGACACCAGCAGCAGCTGCACGTTGGCGACCAGCACGTAGGGGGTGACCTTGCCGATCAGGTACTCGGTGGGCCGGATCGGGGTGACGAACATCTGCTCCAGCGTGCCGCGCTCGCGCTCCTTGACGACGGCCTGGCCCATGACCGTCATGATCGACAGCATCACGATCGCCGCGACCAGCCCGGGGATCATGGTGTTCACCGCAGCCAGCGTCGGGTTGAACATCACCCGGACCCGCGCGTCGATCCCGGGCGCGGCCAGCTGGACGCCCTGGCCGGCCATACGCTCGGCGTTGAACCGGGCGATGATCTGCGAGGCATAGCCGCTGCCGACCGACGCCACCTGGCTGTCCGAGCCGTCGACGACGACGCCCACCGGGGCAGTCTCGCCGCGGTCCAGCGCGGCCTGGGTGCCCTCGGGGATGACGATCGCGATGCCGATCCTGCCGGTGTCCATCAGCGGTTGCAGCTCGCTCTCCGCGGGCCGCGCGACGACGTCGAAGTAGTCCGACGCGTCGAAGTGCGCGGAGAGCGCCCGCGACGTCGCCGTCCGGTCGAGGTCCACCACCGCGGTGGGGAGGTTCGTGACGTCGGCCGCCACGACGTAGCCGAACAGGATCAGCTGCGCGATCGGCATGATGAACAGCAGCCGCAGCAGCAGGGGGTCGCGCCGCAGCTGGAGGAACTCCTTCCAGATCAGCAGCCGGATCCGTCGCCCGCTCATCGCCGCCTCCTCGCCGAGAGGACCACCGCGACGGCGATCACGACCACCGCGTAGCCGGCCAGCGTCAGCAGTTCGGGCCACAGCTCCGCGACGCCCGCGCCCTTCAGGAACACGCCTCGCGAGATCGCAACCATGAACCGCGCCGGGAACAGCCAGCTGAACGCCTGCAGCGCCACGGGGATGGAGCCGAGCGGGAACGCGAAGCCCGACAGGATGAAGGCGGGCAGGATCGACAGCAGGAGACCCAGCATGTTCGCGCTCTCCAGCGTCGGCGCGACCGCCGAGATGACGAGCCCCAGGCCCAGCGAGCAGAACACGAACAGCGCCGCGCCGAGCGCGAGTACGCCGAGGCTGCCGCGCAGCGGAAGGTGGAAGAACCAGACCCCGACGGCGGTGATGGCGGCCAGCTCGGCGAACGCGAGCAGGGTCCACGGTGCCAGCTTGCCGATCATCATCTCCCAGCCCCGCAGCGGGCTGATCGCGAGCTGCTCGTCGGTGCCCTGCTCGCGCTCGCGGACGAGGCTGACGGCGGTCTGCTGCACCGCCACCACCATGATGATCACCACCATCAACCCGGGGATCAGGAAGTCTGAGCTGCGGCGCTCCGGGTTGTACCAGGTGCGCACGCGTGGCTCGAGCTGCCCGGCCGATGTGACGTCGAGGCCCTGGGCGTCGGCCCATTCGACCGCGATCTTCTGCCCGTAGGCCTGGTTGAGAGCGACGGCGAACCCGCGCCCGACGCGCGCCGCCGTCGGTTCGCTGCCGTCGAGGTAGACGGCGACGGTGGCCTGCTCGCCCGCGGCGAGGCTGCGCCCGAAGCCCGCCGGGACGACCACGGCGATGCGGGCTTCGTTGCGGTCGAACACGCGGTCGACGTCGGCGAGGCCGTCCGCGGTGTCGACGACGCGGAAGAAGTCCGAGCTGGCGTAGCTCCGCAGGTAGGCGGCGCTGGCCGGGGTCCTGTCCTGGTCGATGACGACGGTGGAGACGTTTGTCACGTCGAAGCTGATCGCGTAGGCGAACAGGATCATCTGCAGCACGGGCAGGGCGAGGACGACGGCGAGCGTGCGCCGGTCGCGGCCCAGGTGCCGGAACTCCTTGACGATCAGGGCGCCGATCCGGGTGGCCGCGCTCACCGCGCCACCTCCTCGCGCGCCAGCTCGGCGAGGACCGCGAACGCCGTCTCCATGTCGACGGCGGCGGCCCGGACGGCGCCGTCGATCCCCTCCCCGGCCAGCGCGGCCTCGACCGCGGCGACGTCGTCGGCATCGAAGAGCACGCGGACGATGTCGCCGTAGAGGTGCGCGGCCAGCACGCCGGGCAGGACGCGGACCGCTGCCAGGGCGGCCCGCGGCTCGGCGGCGCGCAGCTCGAACAGCCGGCCGGGCAGCAGCGCCTTGATCTCGGCGGGGGTGCCGCGGTGCCGGACGCGGCCGCCGTCGAGGAAGATCACGTCGGTGCACCGCTCCGCCTCGTCCATGTACGGCGTGGCGACGAGCACCGTCGTCCCCGCCCGGTTGAGGTCGGCGAGGATGCGCCAGAACTCGCGCCGGGAGACGGGGTCGACGCCGGTGGTCGGCTCGTCGAGCAGCAGCACGTCGGGCCGGTGCAT
>CAYVWO010000039.1:0-2131 GCA_964455495.1 uncultured Tessaracoccus sp. | reverse complement strand
CGTGGTGGCCAGGAACAGCTTCTGCTTCATGCCGCCGGACAGGCGCCCCGCCTGCCTCCCGAGGAAGTCCGCGAGGCCCATGCCGGTCAGCAGCTCCAGCGACCGCGCGCGGCGCTCGGCCTTCGCGACGCCGCGCAGCCGCGCGAAGAACTCGATGTTCTCGGCCACGCTCAGGTCCGGGTAGAGGGCGAACTTCTGCGACATGTAGCCGATCCGCGGCGTCACCCGGTTCGCCTGCCTGGTCACCGAGTGGCCCTGGATGCGGGCGTCGCCGGCGTCGGGCCGCAGCACGGTGGCGAGCATGCGGATCAGCGTCGACTTGCCCGCGCCGTCCGGCCCGAGCAGGCCGAGCACCGCCCCCCGCGGCACGCTGAGGTCCACGCCGTCGACGGCCACGACGTCGCCGAAGCTCCGGCGGAGGCCGACGGCCTCGATCGCCGGGGCCGCTGCGGGCTGCCCGGTCATGGCAGCCGGACGTCCACGGGCATGCCGGGCTTGAGGGCGCCCGTCGGGTCGTCGACGCGGATGCGCACGGCGAACACCAGCTTGGCGCGCTGGTCTGGCGTGTCGATGGTGTTGGGGGTGAACTCGGCGGCGTCGGACACGAAGGAGACCGTTCCGGTGTAGGTCTCGGCGCCGGAGGCGGTCTCGACGGTGACCTCGCCCCCGACGATGACCTCGCCGATCCGCGGCTCTGGCACGAACACCCGGACGAACAGGTCGGCGGGGTCGGCCATCGTCAGCACCGTTCGGCCGGGGGCCGCGTTCGCGCCCGCGTTGCCGACGACACCCACGACGGTGCCCGCGATGGGCGCCGTGATCGTCGCGTAGCCCAGCTGCACCTTCGCCAGCTCGACGGCGGCCTCGGCCTGCGCGAGCCGGGCCTTGGCGGCCTTCACGTCCGCCTTGGTGGCATCGTCGTCGTCCTCCGCGTTGGTCACGGCCGCCTTCGCGGCGATCACGCCCTGCTCGGCCTGCGTGACCTGGAGGTCCAGCGCCGCGGTGTCCAGCCGGACGAGCGTCTGGCCCTCGGTGACGCGGTCTCCCTCCGCCACGTCGATCGACACGATCCGCCCGGCCATGGCGGGCGCGATCGCGACCTCGGTGGTCTCGACCTGCCCGGTGAGGACGAGGCCGGCGTCGGCGGCGGGCCGGGTGGCGCTCCACCACCACCAGCCGCCGAGCCCCGCAACCAGCAGGACGACGAGGACGATCACCGGGATCGGCGGACGCTTGTGTGTGCTCACGATCTCACCCCTTGGGTTGGCAGGACGATAGGTGGAGGTCGGCGGGGGCGCCGGGCGGGAGGGCCGCGTCGAGGGTCACCTCGACGGGAACGGCCCGCGTGAGGTGCACCTGGTCGGTGGCGTGGTAGTTGGGCGGGTAGGCGGCCAGCGGCAGGATGCGGCTGACCCGGCCGTCGACCGGGGCCGTGAGGGAGTCGACCGCGACGGTGGCTGGGGCGTCGAGGCAGGCCCGCGCGGCCTGCTCCGGCGCGAGCCAGGTGAGGACGACGAGCGCGGGGCGGGTGATCTCGGCCACCGTCGCGCCCGGCGCCACGACGTCCCCGACGCGCGCGATGTCGGCGACGACGCCGTCGGCGGGTGCCCGGACGACGGCCTGCTCCCGGGCGGTCCTGGCCCTGTCGACGGCGGTGGTGTCGTCGGCGGCGATGACGGCCAGCCTCCGGTTCCGCTTGAGATCGGCGCGGGCATCCTCGAGCTTGGTGATGGCCTTGTCGATCTTCTTGACTGCCTCGCGGGCCTCGGCGAGCTTGTCGTCGACGGTGGCGATGCCCTTCGTCAGCTGCGGGATGGCCTTCCTCAGCTGTGACTGCGCGTCGGTGATCTTCTTCCGGGCGGTGTTCAGCTTCGCGACGCCGGCCTTGAGCTCCTTCAGGCCGGCGTTGAGCTTCTTCTTGGCCTCCAGGAGCGGCGCGCGCTGCTCCTCCGGGGTCTCTGCAGGGAGTGCCGCGAGCGCGGCCTCGACCTCGCGGAGTTGCTTCTCGGCGTCCTTGCGCTTGGCCGTGAGGTCGCGGAGGTTCTTCTCGACGGTGGCCAGCTGCTTCGGCAGTTTCGCGGCGGCCGCGCGCGCGTCGTCGCGCTTCTCGAGGAGGTCCGCCCTGGCCGAC
>CAYVWO010000038.1:0-13101 GCA_964455495.1 uncultured Tessaracoccus sp. | reverse complement strand
GCACCAGCCCGCCGCGCACGCCCGCGAGGACGGCGGGGGCGGCCATCGGCAGCTCGATGTGCCAGAGGCGCTGCCAGACGCCCGCGCCGTCGAGCAGTGAGTGCTCGATCACGCGCATGTCCAGCCCGCGCAAGCCCACGATGGTGGTGGTCACCATGGGGAAGAACGCGACGATGGCGCACAACACCGCGATAGGCACGGTCCCGTAGCCGATCCACAGGACAAGCAGCGGCGCGACGGCCACCAGGGGCACCGTCTGGGAGAACGCGATGACGGGCTCCAGCACCGCCGCGAGCAGGCGGGAGTGGCTCACCGCCACGCCGAGCGGAAGCGCGACCGCCAGGGCGATCGCGGCACCGGCGAGCGCGGCGGCCAGCGTCGGGGCGAGGTAGCGCCACGCGATGCCCAACCGCGCCTGCTCGGCCATGCGGGCCGCGACGTCGAGAGGGCCGGGAAGGTAGAGGGGATCGACGGCGCCCGCCGCGGTGACCGCGAACCAGGCGACGAGCACCAGGGCGAGGCCGACGACGGCCGGAACCCAGCGCAGGCGGCCGGGGTGCGTGCGGCCCGGATAGGCGGACCACAGCCCGAGGTGCGCGAGGCCGCGCGCCCTGAGCTGCTGCGTGGTGGTCATGCCCCGTACCTTCCTCGGTCCGGGGTGCGCAAACGACAGCATCGCCGTGCGCCGACGTCGAACGACGCCTCGCGCACGCGCTGCCGCGTTCCTCCCATCCAGACTCTCACTGTCGGTCTCGGAATTTCACCGAGTCAACCCTTTGGCCTTCCTCTTGTCGAGAGGCGCCGCGGGGGTCGCGGACTGTCACCGCCGGTTCGGACTTACACCGACCCCGGAACACGTTGCTGTCAGCCTACCTGCCAGCGAAACTGGCGCCAACCTCAGCTCTCCCAGAAGAGGGCCTCGACGACCTCGACCGCGCGGCGCAGCAGGCGCCTCGTGTCCTCCAGCAGGATCGACGACTCGCGCGTCGGGTAGCCGAGAAGCTCCGCGACGGCGCCCAACTCTCGAATGTCCGACGGCAGCGCGTCGCTGGCCCGGCCGCGCGCGAGCATCAGGGCGTCGCGCAGCCGGCTGGCCCGGTGCCAGGCGTCGCCCAGCCTGGATGCCTGGTCCGCCGTCACGAGACCAAGGGCGGCGAGGGCGGCGAGGGCCTTGGTCGTCGAGGTCGTGCGAAGCTCCGGGTGCGCGGCCGCGTAGCGCAGCTGGAGAAGCTGGACGGTCCACTCGACGTCGCTCAGCCCGCCGGGTCCGAGCTTGAGGTGCCGCTCGCGCTGGACACCCTTCGGAATCCGCTCGGCCTCCATCCGCGACTTCAGCCGCCGGATCTCGACGACCTGGTCGTGGCTGAGCCCTCCGTCGGGATAGCGGTACCAGTCGACGGCGTCCAGCGTCGCCTGTGCCAGCCCGAGGTCCCCGGCGCCCGCGCGCCCGCGCAGCAGCATCTGACGCTCCCACACCGACGCCCACTTCCCGTAGTACGCGGCGTACGACGACACCGTGCGCACCTGCGGCCCGCCCTTGCCCTCGGGGCGGAGGTCGGTGTCGATGACCAGCGCGGGATCGGGTCCCGGCTTGCCGACGAGGTCCGCGACGCGGCGAACGAGCTCGGTGGCGCGTGCCATCCCCTGCGAGTCGGTGCCGTCCGGCACGACGAAGAGGCAGTCGGCGTCGGACGCGTAGCCCATCTCCCCGCCGCCCCACCGGCCCACCGCGACGACCCCTACGGGCGGCGCGTCGACCTCCTGCCGGGCGAGGCGGAGCCCCGCATCGATGGTGGCCGAAGCGAGGTCGCTCAGGGCGACGGCGACGGCGTCCGGCTCGGCGAGGCCGAGGACGTCGGAGAGCGCGATGCGGCAGAGTTCGTAGCGGCGCAGCGCCCGCACCGACGCCAGGGCCTTGGCCGGGTCGTCGTGCCGTGCGGCGGCGCGGTCGAGGGCCAGCCCGAGCTCCTCGGCGGAGCGGGGCCGCAGCTCCTCGTTGCCGCCCAGCATCCGGATCATGTCGGGCGCGCGCTTCAGGAGGTCGACGACGTAGCGGCTCGCAGACGCGATGCGCGCCAGCCGGTGGGCCATATGCGCGTCGTCGCGCAGCGCCCGCAGATACCACGAGCTGGTGCCGAGCGCCTCAGAGAGCTGCCGGTACGCGAGCAGGCCGAAGTCCGGGTTCGGCCCCTCCGCGAGCCAGCCGAGGATGGCGGGCAGCAGCTGGCGCTGAATCTCCGTGGCGCGGCCGGTCCCCCGGGTGAGCGCCTCGAGGTGGCCGAGCGCCGCGCGCGGGTCGTGGAAGCCCAGCGCCCGCATCCGGTCCGTGGCCGCCTCCGAGGTCAGCTTCAGGTCCTCCGTACGGACGCGGGAGACGGCGTCGAGCAGCGGAGAGAAGAAGAGGCGCTGCTGCAGCATCCGCACGTTCCGGGTGGAGGCCCGCCAGGCGCCGACGAGGGCGTCGGCCTTGGTGCCGAGTGACCGGGCGACGTGGTCCAGCGCCGTCGGCTCGTCCGGGACGAGGTGCGTGCGGCGCAGCTTCCGCAGCTGCACCCGATGCTCGAGCGCGCGTTGGAAGCGGTAGGCGTCGCCCATGGCCGCGCCATCGGCCCGGCCGATGTATCCGGCGCCCACGAGTTCCCGGAGGCCCGCGAAGGTGCCGCGCACGCGCAGCCGCTCGTCCGCGCGGCCGTGGACGAGCTGGAGCAGTTGAACAGAGAACTCGGTGTCGCGCAGGCCGCCCTTGCCCAGCTTGATCTCGGCGTCGGCCTGCTTCGGTGGGATCAGGGAGATGACGCGGTCGCGCATCGCCCGCGCCTCCACGACGAAGTCGGGCCGCTCCCCCGCCCGCCACACGTGCGGCCAGACGATGTCGACGAACGCCTGGCCCAGCTCCATGTCGCCTGCGGCCGGGCGTGCCTTGAGCATCGCCTGGAACTCCCAGTTCTTCGCCCACTTCTCGTAGTAGGCGCGGTAGGAGTCGAGCGTCCGCACGAGCGGGCCGGCCTTGCCCTCGGGCCGCAGCCCGGCGTCGACCTGCCAGATGCTGCCCTCGACGGTGTGGGCGGAGCAGATCCTCGCCTGCGCGGCGGCGAGCCGCGTGCCGATCGCCGTTGCCTCGTCGACGCCGACCCCGTCGGCCGGCTCGACGACATAGACCACGTCGACGTCGGAGATGTAGTTGAGCTCCTGGGCGCCGGCCTTGCCGAGCGCCAGGACCGCGAGCCGCGCCCGCTCCCAGCCGGGGACCTCGGAGCGCGCGTAGGCGAGCGAGCATTCGAGCACGGCGTCGGCGACGTGGCTCAGCTCCTCGGCGACGGACTCGACGATCTCGACGGCACCCGCATCGACCTCCGCGAGGTCGCGGGCCGCGATCTCGATCAAGGCGGCCCGGTTCGCGAGTCGCAGCGCATCGCCGTTGCCCTCTGCCACGCCGTCGACGATGCCAACGCGGCCCCCGAAGAAGTCCGTCCAACCGCCGGCCCCCCGCGGCCGCGGCGCCTCCTCGAGCAGCAGCGCCTCCTCAGGATGCCGGGTAAGGGTCTGCGCCAGGAGGGTGCTGCCGCCAAGCACGAGCAGGAGTCGTTGCAGCCAGTCGGGGTCGGCCGCGATCCGCGCGAAGATGGCGGGGTCGGCGGCCTCGAAGCGGTCGAGGGCCTCCAGGGCCTGGTCGCGGTCGGATACGCGTTCGAAGAGGGAGAGGCTCACGGGAGGCTCCGTTCCCAGCCGCTCGGCCCAGCGCTCCCAGACCCGTGCCGACGCCGTCGCGTCGTCGAAGCCGCGGCGCGCGAACTCCGCTGTCGGCGACTGGTACCTGGGCATGAGGGAAGCGTAGCCGTGGCTATCCTGGCCGGACGATGTTTAAGCCAACCCCGAAGGTCGTTTCCGAGCTGCGCGCGCTCCTGGGAGACGCACCCGTCGACGCCGTGCTCGCCGCCCGACGCCCGGACCTCACCGGGCTGCTGCTGCGGGCGGCCGCGACGCCCGGCGACCTCGGCCGCGAGCTGACGGCCGCGGTATGCCGGGCCGGCTGCGCGCTGCTCGGCGAGCGGCACCCCGGGCACGCCATCGAGGTCCGCGTGCCGCCGTTCGCCGCCGTGCAGATCGGATTCGACAGCGGCCCGCGGCACACCCGCGGGACCCCGCCCAACGTCGTCGAGATGGCGCCGGAGGTCTTCGTCGCGCTCGCCACGGGCGCGGCGGCCTGGGACGATGCCCGGCTCGCGGCGAGTGGCGCCCACGCGCATGAGACCGCCCGCGCCTTTCCCCTTTAGAGCTACATCACTCGGATGTGCCGGGCTAGCTCCCAGGGGGTCACCTGTTGGCGGTAGGCGGTGAACTCCTCGCGCTTGTTGCGGAGGAAGTACTCGAAGACGTGCTCGCCGAGGGTGTCGGCGACAAGCTCGCTCTCCTCCATCAGGTGGATGGCCTGCTCGAGGTTGCGCGGCAGCTCCGCGATGCCGATCGCGCGGCGCTCGCGCTCGGAGAGGCGCCACACCTCGTCCTCGGTCTCCTCCGGAAGCGGGTACTCGTTCTCGACGCCCTTCAGGCCCGCGTTCAGCAGGACGGCGTACGCGAGGTAGGGATTCACGCCGGCGTCGACGGCGCGGTACTCGATCCGCGCGGACGACGTCTTGCCCGGGCTGAACTGCGGCACGCGCACCAGCGTGCTGCGGTTCGCGCGGCCCCAGCAGGCGAACGACGGCGCCTCGCTGCCGCCGACGAGGCGCTTGAAGGAGTTGACCCACTGGTTGGTGACCGCGGTGATCTCCGGCGCGTGGCGCAGCAGGCCCGCGATGAAGTGCTTCGCGGTCTTGGAGAGGCGGTACTCGTCGCTGGCGTCGTAGAACGCGTTGGCGTCGCCCTCAAAGAGCGACATGTGCGTGTGCATGCCCGATCCGGGGTGCTCGGAGAACGGCTTCGGCATGAACGTGGCGTGGATCCGCTGGCTGACGGCGATCTCGCGGATCACGACGCGGAACGTCATGATGTTGTCCGCCATGGTGAGGGCGTCGGCGTAGCGCAGGTCGATCTCGTGCTGGCCGGGGCCTGCCTCGTGGTGGCTGAACTCCACCGAGATGCCCATCTGCTCCAGCATGGTGATGGCGTCGCGGCGGAAGTCGGTGCCGTCGCCCAGCGTCGTGTGGTCGAAGTAGCCGCCGTCGTCGAGCGGCACCGGAGGCGTGAGCGACCGGAGCAGGTAGAACTCGATCTCGGGGTGGATGTAGAACGTGAACCCCATGTCGGCGGCGCGGCGCATCGCGCGCTTCAGTACGAACCGGGGGTCGGCGTAGCTGGGCGAGCCGTCGGGCAGCTTGATGTCGCACAGCATGCGGGCCGTGGCGCGCCCCTCCTGGCGCCAGGGCAGCACCTGATAGGTCGACGGGTCCGGGTGCGCCACCATGTCCGACTCGAACACGCGCGCGAAGCCCTCGATCGCCGATCCGTCGAAGCCGACGCCCTCCGCGATGGCGCCCTCGACCTCCGCCGGGGTGATCGCCACGGACTTGAGCGAGCCAAGCACGTCGGTGAACCAGAGCCTCACGAATCGGATCCCGCGCTCCTCCATTGAGCGCAGCACAAACTCAGTCTGCCTATCCATGACGCGAGTCTGCCGAGCCAATGTTACGAACGCGTGACGCGCCCGCACTCCGGACTGTCGCATAAGCTGTCCAACATGGCTCAGCCGGGTTGGTACAGCGACCCCAGCGCGCCCAACGGCCGGCGCTACTGGGACGGTCGTCGTTGGCTGGATCCGCAGCAGCCCGAGCGCGGCGGGAAGGGCCGCTGGCTGTGGCTCGCCGTCGCCTTGGTCGTCGCGACCGCCGTCGTCGTTGCCCTCGTCGTGCTGCCGCGGAACTCGAACAGCTGGGGCGCCACGCCCGAGGACACGCGCACGTCGCGCCCGACGGGTCAGCAGTGGAACGAGCTCACCCCCACCGAGACGCCCCCGCCCGACGACGTCGAGGACGGCTTCGGCGAGCCCATCGACTGCCCGATCGCCGAGGACTGGGGCGTCAGCGAGATCGTGAACGGCCGCCTCCATGGCGGCGGGCTCTCCATCGAGCCGCCGGACGGATCGAAGTGGCGCCAGGAGATCGCCTATATCGACTGGATGCACGACTCGAACTCGATGGTGCGCCCCATCGCCACCGGTTGGATCAGCAACGTCAACGTCGGCTACATCAGGGTGAGCGAGGGCTTCAGCGCCGACCCGGCAACGGCGGCCGAGCAGTTCATCACCTGCATGGCGTCGTCGGGCATGTTCTACGGCTTCACACACCGCGAGGTCATCACGGACAACTCCTTCACGGTCTCCACCCGACGGGGCTGGCGCCTGACGTCGAACGTCTTCGTTGGCAACCAGAAGCACCACGGCATCGAGGGCGACGTCGTCGACATCGTCCTGGTGCCCACCGACGACCCGGACAAGATCGCCGCCTATGTCAGCTGCGCGACCATAGGGCACGAGGAGAACCAGAAGGAGGTCCGGCATTCGCTGGATTCGCTGCGGTTCGACGGCTGATCTCCGCCGCTGGTGGAGCGACTAAGCTGACGCGCGTGAATGCCATCGCCCCGCACACCGTCACCCCGCTCCGCGACGTCCCCCGGTCGATCCCGCGCCCGGAGTACGTCGGCCGGCCGGGGCCGAAGCGATACACGGGGTCTGACGTGCAGAGCGACGAGGTGGTCGCGAAGATGCGCGTCGCGGGCAAGATCGCGGCCAACGCGATGCTTGAGGCCGCCAAGGCGATCGCCCCCGGCGTCACCACCGACCGGCTCGACGCCGTCGCGCACGAGTACATGCTCGACCACGGCGCGTACCCGTCGGCGCTCGGCTATCGCGGGTTCCCGAAGTCGATCTGCACCTCGGTCAACGAGGTCGTCTGCCACGGCATCCCGGATCTGCGCCCGCTGGAGGACGGCGACCTGGTCAAGATCGACTGCACCGCCTTCTACGAGGGCGTGCACGGCGACAACTGCGCCACGTTCTACTGCGGCGATGTCGACGAGGAGTCGCGCCTGCTGACCGAGCGCACCTTGGAGGCGCTGAACCGCGCCATCAAGGCCGTCAAGCCCGGGCGCCCGATCTCGGTGATCGGCCGCGTGATCGAGTCGTACGCGAAGCGGTTCGGCTACGGCGTCGTCCGCGACTACACGGGCCACGGCGTGCACACGAGCTTCCACTCCGGCCTCGTCATCCTCCACTACGACGAGCCGCGCCTCGACACGCTCATGAAGCCGGGGATGACGTTCACGATCGAGCCGATGCTGACTCTCGGCACGCACGAGACCGAGCTCTGGGCCGACGACTGGACGGTCGTCACCACCGACAAGTCTCGCGTCGCGCAGTTCGAGCACTCGCTGGTGGTGACCAAGTCCGGCGCGGAGATCCTCACCCTTCCCTGACGACGCCGTTCAGGGCGAGGCCTCAGGCCTCGAAGAGGGCCTGGCCGACGTAGCCGCCCTCGGCGATGCCCGGCGGCACCAGGAACACCGCGGTGGACTGCGTCTTCAGGTACTCGACGAACATGTCGTCGCGAGCCATGTTCTTGTGCACCTGGGCGAAGCGGTCCGGCGACTTCAGGTAGGCGATGAAGAACAGTCCCGCCGCGAGCCGTCCGGTCTGGTCGTTGCCGTCCACGTAGTTGTAGCCGCGCCGCAGCATGTGGATGCCGTCGTTGTTGTCGGGATGGGTCCTTGCGACGTGGGAGCGCTCGTCGATGAGCGGCTTGCCGTGGTCGCCGGTGGCGGCAAAGTCGGGGGCGGTGAACTCGTCGCCGCCGGACAGCGGCGCGCCGGTGCCCTTGGCCCGGCCGAGCACCCGGTCCTGCTCCTCGAGCCGAACGCCATCCCACACTTCGATGGTCATGGCGATCTTGCGCGCGACCAGGTAGCTGCCACCGTGGGTCCACTCCGGGCCGGAGTCGATCCAGACGTGCTGGTCCAGCTTCTCGGGCTCCTCCGCCTTCAGGTTGTTGGTGCCGTCCTTCTGGCCGAACAGGTTGCGCGGGGTCTGCTGCGCGGTGGAGGTCGACGACGTGCGCCCGAAGCCCAGCTGCGACCAGCGCAGCCGCGCCCTGCCGAAGGCCAGGCGGGTGAGGTTGCGGATGGCGTGCACGGCCACCTGCGGGTCGTTCGCGCAGGCCTGGATGCAGAGGTCGCCGTGCGAGATAGCGGGGTTGACGAAGTCGTTGACCATCTTCGGCAGCGGCTGCAACTCCTCCGGGACCTGCGCAGCCAGGCCGAACCGGTCGGCGCCGTCCTCGGCGAGGAAGAGGCTACGGCCGAAGCCGAACGTGATCGTGAGGCCGAAGGGGCCGTGATCTGCCGCCTCCCCCGTGTCTCCCGGCGGGGCCAGCGGGTCGCCGTCGAACGCCCCGCTGGCCACGACGTCGAGCCCCATCACCAGCCTGCTGGCCGCGTAGGTCCAGTCCTGCAGCAGTTCGACGAGGTCGTCGCGGGACTCGCCGTCCATCATGTCGAAGGCCGCGAAGTGCATCTGGTCCTGGGCGGGGGTGACGATCCCCGCCTGCACCTCGCCGTAGAACGGGTACTCGAGGTCCTCCCCGGAACTCTTGCCGTCTCCCCGGGACAGGGCGGGCGCCCCGAGGACACCCGCCCCCGCCCCGATGGCGAGCCCCGCAGCCCCGGCCGCGCCTGTCCACGCGAACAGGCCGCGGCGCGAGAGCCCGGTCTTCTGAGACTCGATCATGACAAGAGTTCTCCCGAACCGATGGGTGGCTAAATTCAGCTGATGCCGAGGATGGTGCTGGTGAGCCGCGAGAGCGGCTCGCGCGTGGCATCGATCTGGGCGGTCAGCGCGGCCTGCTGCTCGGCGGTGACGGTGTCGTAACTGACGAAGCCGTCGTCCAGGTTGCCGAACTCGTCGAGCGCGGCCTGAAGCTTGTCGAACTGCGTGTTGATCTCGGCGACGAGGGCCTTGCCCTCGGCTCCCTTGCGCTCCGCGATGGGGGCAACGAGGTCGAACGCGATGCGGGCGCCCTCAAGGTTGGCCTGGAAGTCGTAGAGGTCGGTGTGCGACCACCAGTCCTCCTCGCCGGTCACCTTGCCGACGGCGATCTCCTCAAGCAGGCCCGCCGCGCCGTTGGACACGGTGGCGATGGTGACCTCGTTGGTCTCGATGAAGTCCGGGGCGTGAACGGCGTCGTAGAGGGCCGCGATGTCGGCAATCAGGAGGTCGCCGATCTGCTTGCGCTGCTCGGGCGTCGACGGAGCCCAGCCCTCGGTCGCGGGGGCGCCGTCGGGCTGGACGTCGCCGTCGGCCGGCGGCCACAGGTCCTTCTCGATGCGGTGGAAGCCGAGCCATTCGGTGAAGGTGGGATCGTCGCCGGCCAGCAGGTCGGCCTCGGCGAGGTAGTCGATCTCGCGGTAGTCGATACGCGGGTCGAGCACGCCGAGCGCCTCGGCGATGGGCTCGATCCGCTCGTAGTGCACGCGGGTGGTCGGGAACAACTCGCGAGCCAGCTCGTCGTCGCCGGCGACGTAGGCGGCCACCAGCTCGTCGACCTTGGGCTGCAGCTCGGCCACCTCGTTCTTCACGAAGTTGATGTAGTCGGCCACCACCTGGGCGAACAACTCCTGGTCCTCGCCGGAGAGCTCGACCGGATCGCCGGTGACGGTGAACGCGGTCTCACCGACGTTCGCGCCGCGCATCCCGGGCTTGCAGGCGGTGAAGTAGCTGCCGGGCTGGAGCGTGACGCTGAGGTCGGCACTGGCGCCCGGCGCGATGTTCTCCTTCTCAGCGACGATCCGCAGCCCGTCGGCGGCGAGCAGGTAGAACTCGGTGGTCTTGTCACCGTCGTTGGTGATGCTGAAGGTAACCGGGCCGGAGGCGGCCTCGGCTGCGGACACCACGCAGCCGTCGTTGGTGGAGGAGACGGTCAGCGCCGCCGCCGCGGGGACCCCGCCTGTGGTGGGGCCGGTGGGGTTCGGCGTGTTCTCGACGCAGCCGGTGAGCAGCAGCGCGCCCGCGGGAAGCAGGGCGAACCAGGACTTGGCACGGTTGTTCATAGGGGTCTTTCCTCGATGGTTCAGACGGATGGGACGGTCGCTGCCTTGGCGGCTGCCGCGAGGCGTCGGGCCTCGCGCTGGGCTCGAACCTGGCCCAGGAACAGGGGCAGAACGATGGCCACGTAGATGCTCCACGCGGTCACCTCCAGCCAAGTCATGAGCGGAGTGAAGCCGACGGTGCCCTTGAGGAAGGCGGCCACCGCCCCTGCGGGGTCGACGGCGCCTTGGACGTCGAAGGCCCAGCCGAAGGGATAGGCCGCGCCCCAGAAGGGTCGGTCGGTGAAGAAGCCGACGAGGACATCGCCGGTGCGGAAGTCGGTGGGCGTGATCGGGGCGCCCGAGAAGGGGCCAGGCAGGAAGCGGGCCTCCTGCAGGTCGTGGATGCCGTAGGCCAGGATGCCCGCCGCGACGACGATCAGGAAGGCGCCGGTCCAGGCGAAGAAGGTACCGAAGTTGATCCGTACCATGCCGCGGTACACGAGATAGCCGATGCCGGCCGCTGTGATCAGCCCGAGCAGGGCGCCGAGCAGCGCGGTCGGCTGCATCGCCCAACCCCAGAGCATCAGCGTGGTCTCGATTCCCTCGCGGCCGACCGAGATGAACGCGAGCCAGAACATCCCCCAGCCCGCGCCCAGCGCCAGCACCTCGTCGGCGCTGGACTCGAGTTCGCCCTTGATCCTGCTTCCGGTCCTCATCATCCAGAAGACCATCCAGGTGACCATGGCCACGGCGAGCAGCGACATGCCGCCGCCGACGAGCTCCTGCCCCTCGAAGCTCAGCCCATAGCGGCCGAAGGTGAAGAGCGCGCCGAGCAGCACCGAGCCGAGGACGGCGATGCCAACGCCCAACCAGATCTTGCGCACGACGTCGGCTCGGCCGCGCTTGATCACGAATGCGATGAGGATGCCAACGATCAAGGCCCCCTCGAGGCCCTCACGCAGCCCGATCAGGAATGATGCGAGAAACATCGCCCTCCGAATATGTCAGCCATGCCTTGCTTTAATGCCGATAGGACCCTACTTCTCGCGGGGCCGGCGAGCCAAACCGCGTCGCCCCCTCGTGTCACGGACTGAGACGGCGCGGACCGCACCCGCGCCATCGGACTCAACCCAGCGGGGGCTACATTCGTCTCAATGGGTATGACCGCCACCGACCGCGACACGGAGTTCACCGGCTTCGTCGTCAGCTGCGCCCCGAGCCTCCGGCACACCGCGTACCTGCTGACCGGCGACCGCCACGCGGCCGAGGACCTGCTCCAGGACGCGTTGACCAAGACCTGGCTGGCATGGAACCGGATCGACGGCGCCGGCGACGGCACGCGTGACCGGTGGAAGGTAACCAGGTCGCCCGACGGCCTGGCGGTCGTGCTCGTGGCAGAGGTGTATGAGGGCGGCGACTGGATTCCGCATGCGCTGGGCACCGAGGAGCACTTGCTCTTCCGTCACGCCGGTGACGCCGTCGCGATGGCGACCGGCCGAGCCGACGCCGACGGGGTGTCGATGGAACAGCTACGCGAGGAGTTGGACGACGCCGTCGAGGCCCTGCTCCGCCGCTGACCTGACAACCAAGGCAGGTATGCGGAGCGGCCGGCCAGCGCTGGCGCTCCGCGGTGCTACCGACAAGTCGATCGCCGCGCGTTCGAGAGAGTAAACTCGTTCGCGGACGAGACGGCCAGATGATCGCGGCTCGCAAGAGCTGAGGAAAGTCCGGACTCCACAGAGCAGGGTGGTGGGTAACGCCCACCCGGGGCGACCCGCGGGAAAGTGCCACAGAAAGTAGACCGCCTGGCGACAGGTAAGGGTGAAACGGTGGTGTAAGAGACCACCAGCGCCCCAGGTGACTGGGGCGGCTAGGTAAACCCCACTCGGAGCAAGACCAAGAAGGCCGGCCCACGGGCTGGCCGCGGACGCCGCCTGAGCGCTGCTCGCGCGAGGCGACCGGGTAGGTCGCATGAGCCCACCGGCAACGGTGGGCCTCAGATAGATGATCATCCGTCGACAGAATCCGGCTTAACGGCCGTCTCGTCCGCACACCATAGGCTCCGCATGCATAACCGAGGGCCTGGTACCCACGCGGCTCCGGGTTCTACGGTCAACTGGGTTCCTGTGGACCGGCCGGTCGGCAGCTTAGGGAACCACTGATCAGTGCTTCTTTAGCTTAGGAGTTGGTTGTTGGTTCAGATCTGAACAAAAACTCGACTGTTAAGCCACCCCATGTCCCGGATCGCTCCTCGTCTCCCAGGGGCACTGGCCGCCGCGGCCGGGCATCGGCGAACACGCCAGACATAACCACAGCCAACCCACCAACCCGCCCAGTCGGGCGGTTGGTTGGGGACTCGGCGGCCCGGCCCGGCCAGGAACCACCGTTGCGGTGAACCCCTTGGCCCGGGAAATACAGAAAACCCCTCCAGCACAGCTGGAGGGGTTTCCCTAATCAAAATGTAGTCCGGCGGTGTCCTAGTCTCCCACAGCGTCCCCGCTGCAGTACCATCGGCGCTGAAAGGCTTAACTTCCGGGTTCGGGATGGGACCGGGTGTTTCCCTTTCGCTATGACCACCGTAACACTATTGAACTATACGCACGAACACTCTACCAACCAACCCAGGCTTTGACCAAGCCCTGGTGGGGGGTTGGTGGTGTCTCGTTCGTTGTTCGAGATATTCCACAGTGGACGCGAAGCATGTATGTCCTTTGACAGACACAACCATGTCTTGATCGTTTAGATTCTTTGGAAGGTGTAATGACAAGCCCTCGGCCTATTAGTATCGGTCAGCTCCACACATTACTGTGCTTCCACGTCCGACCTATCAACCCCGTGGTCTACAGGGGGCCTTACCAACTTAAACGTTGTGGGAGCCCTCATCTTGAAGCGTGCTTCCCGCTTAGATGCTTTCAGCGGTTATCACTTCCCAACGTAGCCAACCAGCCGTGCTCCTGGTGGAACAACTGGCACACCAGAGGTTCGTCCGTCCCGGTCCTCTCGTACTAAGGACAGCCCTTCTCAAGACTCTAACGCGCGCAGCGGATAGGGACCGAACTGTCTCACGACGTTCTAAACCCAGCTCGC
>CAYVWO010000037.1:9213-13119 GCA_964455495.1 uncultured Tessaracoccus sp. | reverse complement strand
CGGCTCAACGAGCGGTAGGTTCGGCACGCGCCTGCGCGCTTCGAGCGCGGCTCAAAGGGCCTGGGTGGAGCGGAGGGCGGCGAGGACCTCGCGGGTGGCCTTCGAACGGTTCTGGGTGAAGAACTGGATGCCTGGGGCGCCGGCGGCGAGCAGGTCGCGGCACATGGTCACGGCATGGGCGAGGCCGATCTCCCGGACCTCCTCCTTCGATCCCGCGGCGCGCAGGCGCGCGACGAAGTTGTCGGGCAGCGGGCGGCCGGACAGCTCGGCGAAGCGCTCGATCTGGGTGATCACCGTCAGCGGCATCAGGCCGGGGATGATCGGGATCGTGCAGCCGCGGCCGCGCATGCGCTCCAGCAGCTCGCCGTAACGCTCGGCGTCGTAGAACAGCTGCGTGATGGCGAACTCGGCCCCGGCCTCGACCTTGTCGCACAGGATCCGCGCGTCCAGGTCCGCGTCGTTGCTTGTCTCGTGCGGGTTCGGGAAGGCCGCGACGCCGACGCAGAAGTCGCCCTGTTCCTTGACGAAGCGCACCAGCTCGGTGGCGTTGGCGAGGCCGTCGGGGTGGCGTCGCCACTCTCCCCCGCCGGGCATGTCGCCGCGGATGGCGAGGATGTTGGTGACGCCAGCCTCGCGGTACTCGGCAAGCGCGGCCGCGATGTCCTCCTTCGACTGGTCCACGCAGGTCAGGTGGCCCACCGTCAGAGGGCCGCCCGAGGACGCGATCCTCCTCGTCGCCGCCACCGTCCTGTCCCTGCGCGACCCGTTCGCCCCGTACGTGACAGACACGAACGCGGGCTCGTGCGGCGCCAACGCCTCGACGGCGGCCCAGAGGACGGGCTCGTCCTCCTCCGACCGCGGCGGGAAGAACTCGAACGAGAACAACGGGCCCGTCGCCGACGCCAGCAACTCGCCCACCGACGCGGCGCGCGGCCCGGAGGTGAGTGTGGAGGAGGACTGGACAAGCGGCTGGGGCATGGCTCGCACCCTATCCGGCTCGGGCTTTCGCGCGCTCGACTAAGCTGCCCACGTGAGACCGCTCGACCCCGCTTCCCCGCTCAGCCCGGAGTTCCTTTTCGCGGTCAGCGAGACCCTCTCGACCTTCCTCGGCGCGAAGACGCCGCTGCTCGACGCCGTCGGCGCCACCGACCTGCTGGCCGTCGCCCGCGAGTACGTCGGCGCGGGCAAGCGGCTGCGCCCCGCGTTCTGCTATTGGGGGCACGTCGCCGCCGGAGGGCAGCCCGACGACGACGCCGCTCTGCTGGCCGTCGCCTCCTCCCTCGACCTGCTGCACACGAGCGCGCTCGTCCACGACGACCTGATCGACGCCGCCGACACGCGCCGCGGCGTCCCCTCCGCCCACAAGCGCTTCGAGGCCCTTCACGGCGCCCGCGCGGGCCGCGGCTCGGCGACGGAGTTCGGCGCGTCGTCGGCCATCCTGCTCGGCGACCTCCTGCTGATGTGGAGCATCGAGCTGGCCGACGACTCGGGCGCCGCCCGCCTCGACGCCGCCCGCCCGCTGCTGGCCGCCATGCGCGCCGAGGTGACGGCCGGGCAGTTCCTGGACGTCAGCGCCCAGTACGGCGTCACCGGCGCCGCGGGCTACGCCGAGGAGCTCGACGTCGCGCGTCGCGTGCTGGAGTACAAGTCGGCCAGCTACTCCGTGCGCCGCCCGGCCCAGGTCGGCGCGGCGCTAGGCGGCGCCGACGACGCCCTGCTCGCCGCGCTCGGCGACTTCGGCTCGCTCATCGGCCGCGCCTTCCAGCTCCGCGACGACGTGCTCGGCGTGTACGGCGACCCCGCCCTCACCGGCAAGCCCCACGGCGGCGACATCCACGAGGGCAAGCGCACCGTTCTCGTCCTGACGGCGCTGGCATCGGCCGACCCCGCCGAGGCGGCCGAGCTGGACGCGCTCCTCGGCGCCACGGGGCTGACCGACGCCGACATCGACCGAGCCGCGGACCTGATCGAGGCCAGCGGCGCGCGCGCCCACGTCGAGCGGCTGATCGAGGAGGGCACCGACCACGCGCTCGCCGCCCTCGACGCCGCAGAGATGACCGAGGAGGGTCGCACGGCGCTCGCCCGCCTCGCCGAGATGAGCGTCCGGCGTGTCAGGTGAGCAGACTGAACTGACCGGGCTCACCTCGGCGGAGGTCCGCGACCGGATCGAGCGCGACCTCGTCAACCGCCTGCCTTCCCGCTCCGGCCGCTCCACGGCGGACATCGTCCGTGCGAACGTGTTCACGCGCGTCAACCTCATCCTCTTCGTCCTATTCTGCTGCGTCCTGGTCACGGGGCACCTGCTGCAGGGCGCGTTCGGCCTGCTGATCATCGCGAACTCGGTCATCGGGATCGTGCAGGAGCTGCGCGCCAAGCGCACGCTTGACAACCTCGCCGTCGTCGGCGAGGCGCACCCGACGGTGATCCGGGAAGGGCGCAAGCATCAGATCGTGCGCGACGCCGTCGTCCTCGACGACCTCATCGCCATCCATCCCGGAGAGCAGATCGTGGTCGACGGCTCCGTGGTGGCCGCCGACTACCTCGAGGTCGACGAGTCGCTGCTGACCGGCGAGGCCGACCCCGTGACCAAGGCCGCCGGCGACGGGGTCCTCTCCGGCTCGTACGTGCTGTCGGGCACCGGCGTCTACCGCGCGGAGAAGGTGGGCTCCGACGCCTACGCGGCGCAGCTCACGGCCCAGGCGGCGAAGTTCACGCTGGTCAGCTCGGAGCTGAGGCAGGGCATCGACCGGATCCTGCGCGTGGTCGGCTATCTGCTGATCCCCGTCGGCCTGCTCAACATCTACGTGCAGTTCAGCCAGCCGGACACCGACTGGCGGACCTCGGTGCTGCGCGCCACCGCCGCGCTCGTCCCAATGGTGCCCGAGGGCCTCGTCCTGCTGACGTCGATGGCCTTCGCGCTCGGCGTGATCCGGCTCGGCCGCCGCAACTGCCTCGTGCAGGAACTGCCCGCGATCGAGGGCCTTGCCCGCGTCAGCGTGGTCTGCGCGGACAAGACGGGCACGCTCACCCAGCACGCCATGACGCTCGGCAAGATCGTCCCGCTTGGCGTCCCGCGCGGCCGCATCGACGAGGTGCTGAGCCAGCTCGTCGCCGCCGACCCCGCGCCGAACGCCTCGATGCGCGCCATCGGCGACCACGCACCCACCCCGGTAGAGCCGTGGGAGGTGCGTGCCCGCGCCCCGTTCACGTCGGCCAAGAAATGGTCGGGCGCCACCTTCGCGCGCGAGGGAAGCTGGCTGATCGGAGCCGCGGACATCCTCGCCGACGCCGACGTCGCGGCCAAGGCCGAGCGCATCGGCGCCACCGGGCGCCGCGTCCTCCTGCTCGCCACGACGCATGCCGCCGTCGACGACCCGGGCGCTCCCGGCCCGATCACGCCCGCCGCGCTGCTCGTCCTCGACCAGGTCCAGCGCCCCGACGCCGCGGAGACCCTCGCCTACTTCCAGGAGCAGCAGGTGGCCGTGAAGGTCATCTCGGGCGACAACGCGGCCTCCGTCGGCGCGGTCACCCGCGCGCTCGGCGTGCCGATCGGCGATGTCGTCGACGCCCGCACCCTTCCCGAGGGCGAGGCCTTCGTCGACGCCGTGAACGACGGCGACGTGTTCGGCCGCGTCACCCCCGAGCAGAAGCGGGCCATGGTGGACGCGCTACAGGAGCGCGGCCACCACGTCGCGATGACCGGAGACGGCGTCAACGACGTCCTCGCGCTGAAGGACGCGGACCTGGGCGTGGCGATGGGCTCCGGGGCCGCCGCCACCCGCGCCGTCGCGCAGATCGTGCTGCTGGACGACAAGTTCGCGACGCTCCCGCACGTCGTCGCCGAGGGGAGGCGCGTGATCGGCAACATCGAGCGGGTCGCCAAGCTGTTCCTGACCAAGACCACCT
>CAYVWO010000037.1:0-9203 GCA_964455495.1 uncultured Tessaracoccus sp. | reverse complement strand
CGCGGTGGTGCTCGCGCTCGCCGTCGGCCTGCTCCACCTGCCGAACCCGTTCCTGCCGCTGCAGATGACCATCGTCGGCTGGTTCACCATCGGCATACCCGCCTTCCTGATGAGCCTGGCGCCCAACCGGGAGCGCGCGAGGCCCGGCTTCGTCGCCCGGACCCTCGCCGTCGCGGTGCCCGGCGGGCTGATCGTCGCGGCGGCGGCCCTCACCACGTATCTCGTGACGCGCGGCGGCCTGGCCGACATCCCGCACGACGTCCACGTGCGGGCGTCGACGTCGACGCTGATCGCGCTGATCATGTCGGCCACCTGGGTGCTGTCAGTGGTGGCCCGGCCCTACGTGTGGTGGCGGCTGGCGCTCGTGGCCTTCGCCTACGGCTTCTACTTCCTGATCTTCGCCGTCCCCGCGTTCCGCCGGCCCCTGACGCTCGACGTCTCGGATCCCGCGACGGTGACGTTCGGCGTCGTCGCCGGGCTCGCCGCCGCGGCCGCCGTCGAGGCCACGTGGTGGATCACGGCCAGGATTCGCGGCGAGCGGCCGATGGTGTGGGAGAATCGTCGCGCAGACGGGCTCACACGGCCTCCTTCCCCGACCGTGCATGGAGTGGCATGAACAGCACTTTCGACCCGCTGGTCGGCCAGGTGCTCGACGACCGCTACGAGATCGCGCGGAGGCATGGCCACGGTGTACCGCGCTCGCGACCTGCGCCTCTCGCGGCAGGTCGCGATCAAGGTGATGCGCAGCGACCTCGGCGAGGACGACGAGTTCGCGGCCAAGTTCGACCGCGAGGCGCGCGCCGCCGCGGTGCTCAGCCACCCGAACGTCGTCAGCATCTTCGACCAGGGCTCCTCCGCGGGGAAGCCCTACATCGTCATGGAGTACATCGAGGGCGAGACGCTGCGCAAGGTGATCTCCCGCGAGGCCCCGATGTCGCCGGAGCGCGCCCTCGACGTGTTCGAGCAGGTCGCCGCGGCGCTCGCCGCCGCACACGAGGCGGGCGTCGTGCACCGCGACATCAAGCCGGAGAACGTCCTCATCGCCGAGCGCGGCCAGGTGAAGGTGGCCGACTTCGGCCTCGCCCGCCAGGTCGGCTCGCCGCAGATGACCGCCACGGGCGTGCTCGTCGGCACGGCAAGCTACCTGCCGCCCGAGCTCGTGACGCATTCGCGCCCGGACGGCCGAAGCGACGTCTACTCCGCGGGGGTGGTGCTGTTCGAGCTGCTCACCGGCAAGAAGCCGCACACCGGCGAGAACAACTACCAGATCGCCTACCGGCACGTGAACGTCGACATCGAGACGCCGTCGGAGCGGCTCGCGGAGATCGGCCACGCCGCGGACTGGCCGATCCCCGACTACGTCGACTCCCTCGTGCTCGCCGCCACGGCCCGCGACCCGCGCGCCCGGATCGTCGACGGGAGGGAGCTCCTGACCGCCGTGCGCCGCGCCAAGCTGGAGCTCGCGCGCGGTGGGGGGCGGGACAACCCCGCGCTGGCCGCCGCGCTCCTGCCGGACTCCCCGCCGGAGGAGGAGCCGCAGCCCGTGCGGCCTCGCTCCGCGGACCGGCCCCGGCCCGCGTCGGGCCCGACACCCGAGACGGTGATCGTCCGCAAGGAGCAGTGGCAGGCGGCCACGCCGTCGTCCACGCCCATTCCGGCCCCGGAGGCCGCCCCCGTGTCGCCGTCGTCGCCGTCGTCCGACGACGGGCCGCGCAGCCAGCGCACGCCCGTCTTCCCGCAGTTCCACGTGTCTCAGGACCCGGTGCACCGGCGCCGCCGCGGCGCGCTCCTGCTCACGCTGGTGATCCTGCTCACCGCTGGCATCGGGGTCGGCTCTTGGTGGTGGACCGCGGGCCGGTTCACCACGGTGCCGCCGATGGCCGCCATGAACGAGGTGAAGGCGAGGGAGGCCGCCGAGGCGAACGCCCTGACAGCGGTCACCGAGTCGGAGCACTCGGAGACCATGCCGAAGGGCCAGGTGATCCGCACCGACCCCGGCCCGGGCGAGCGCGTGCTCCGCGGAGGCGAGGTGACGCTGGTGATGTCGCTCGGCCCGGAGCGCTACCCCATGCCGACGGTCGTCGGGCTGACGCTCGACGCGGCGAAACAGGCCATCGTCGACGGCAGGATGGTCGTCGGCAAGGTCAAGGAGTCGTGGTCGGAGACCAAGCCGAAGGGCGAGGTGCTGAAGGCCTCCGAGGAGGAGGGCGAGCCGCTGAAGAAGGGCACCGAGATCACCCTGACGGTCTCGAAGGGCCCCGAGCCCATTCGCTTCCCCGACCTCGTCGACGCCCCCGCCAAGGAGGCGAAGAAGCAGCTGGACGAGCTCGGCTTCGAGGTGAAGTCGTCGGAGGAGCACTCGTCGTCGGTCGAGGCCGGGCGGGTCATCAGACAGGATCCCCGCACGGGCGAGGGCAAGCGCGGCGACACGGTCACGATCGTCGTGTCGCTCGGCCCCGAGATGATCGTGGTCCCCAGCGTGCGGCTGAAGTCGACGGCGGAGGCGGAGCAGCTGCTCAGGGACGCCGGATTCGAGGTCTCCATCGAGCGGAACTCGGACTTCCCCATCCCGCTCGACCTGGCGTCGGGCACCGACCCGGGAGAGGGTAAGACCGCTCCCAAGGGGTCAACCGTCACGCTATACGTGACCTGACGCCCGGTATCGCCTCGCGGCCTGGGAGACTGGGAGGTACCGAGATGAAGGAGTCAATGTCTTGTCTGGTCTGCTGACCCTGTTCGCCGTCCTGCTCGGCCTCGCGGCGGCCGGGCTCGTCGTGTGGGCGATCTTCCGGCATCGGTACGTGTCCGCGCTGAGGGCGAAGGGCTGGAGCTTCCTCAGCTCCCCGGACATCAGCATCACGCACGGCCTCAACGTGCCGCCGTTCGGCGTCGGCTTCGACCGCTCGGTCAAGGACCAGGTCGTCGGCACCACGAGCGACGGGACGCCCTTCGCCTCGTTCACGTACCGCTCCGACGCCTGGCGCGGGACCGTCGCGGTCGTGCCGCTCCCCCATTCGATGCCGCCCGCGGAGCTGACCGCCACGGCCCCGGGAATCCCCGGCCGCATCCAGGTCGACCACGCCTCGCTCGTCATGCTCGGCGCCCGCAAGGAGGCCGACGAGTTGCAGGCCGATGTCGACGCGCTCGCCCAGGCGCGGCGCGAGCTGCTGGCGTCATCCCACGCCACGCTGACCGGGCCGCCGCCGCCCACGCACCTCGCCTTCTACGATCACCCGGACTGGACCTACATCCCGCAGGACGACCGGTACCTCGACCTCGTCGAATACACCGAGGGCGGCTCCGACCACGAGGCCGTCAACATCATCACTGGCGACGGGAGCGGGCTTCCGTTCGTCCGGCTGACGCACAAGTGGACGACGACGCGCACGAGCACCGACGCCAACGGGCACACCAGCACGCACACGGACCACCACTCCGAGGACCTGTGCGAGTTCCGCACGACGTTCCGGTTCGGCGACATCGCCTGCAACTGGGGCCTCTTCGGCCGCTCGCAGAAGTTCGAGTGGGAGGAGTTCAACAAGCGCGTGCGCGTCAACGCCCGCGACCAGAAGTTCGCCTCGGATGTCATCCACCAGCGCCAGATGGAGTTCCTGCTGAGGGCGGGCGCGCCGTCGTTCCGGATCGCGCAGGGCCGCATCCAGGTCGGCGGCAGGGACGACTGGATGCCCGACGACATCGACCTCGCCCTGCGCTTCCTCCACGGCTTCTTCGGCCGGGTCCCCGACTTCGTCTGGCAGGGCCTCGGCGCCTGGCCCCGCCCCATCGCCGAGATCGAACCCCCCGCCCGTTGAGCCGCGCCGCGCCGGTGCGCGAGCGAGACCCTCAGTCCTCGGCGGGGCCTTCCGGCGGCGACGGGGACGGCGCGTTCACCGTCCACGGGGGGCGCGTCGGGGGCTTGGCCGCCCTGCGGCGGCGGATCAGGGCGCGGATCGGGAAGAACAGCACGGCGGCGGCGATCCATAGCGGGGAGGTCGCGATGAGCACCGTGAGGAAGCCCGTGAGTACGGACGCGGCGCCGCGGATGCCGTTGGTGACCGCCTCCATGAAGCCCCAGGACTCGGCTCCCGGGGAGACGACGGAGCGAGGCTCGGCAAGCTCGACGGTGACCGTCGCCATCGCGGCCTGGCGCTCAAGGAACGTCACCTGGGCGTCGAGCGACTCGATGTCGCCGCGCACCCGGCCCAGCTCGGACTCGATCGCGAGCATCTCCTTGACGTCCTTCGCGGCGTCGAAGAAGTCCCGCAGGCGCCTCTCCTGGGCACGCAGGTTCTCCAACCGGGCGGACTGGTCGACGTGCTGCTGGGTCACGTCCTCGGTCGCCTCCGACTGGTAGAGGACCTTGCCGACCCCCATGATGTCGGAGACGAACTTCTCGTAGGACGCCGACGGCACGCGCACCGTGATCCAGCCACGCAGGGCCGCGCCGTCGCCGTTCTCGTCGTAGCGGTACACCCACTCTTCGTCGTCCGTTGCCACCTGCATCGCCTCGACGGTGCCGGAGTGGGTTCGGGTCAGCTCGCGGACCGCGGTCACCGCGTCTGGCGTGCTTGGCACCTCGAGCCGAAGCACCTTGGTACGGATCACCATGCGCTCGTCGCCGGTCGCGTCGCCACCCTGCGCCGGGAGAGCGGCAAGGCCGCCCTCCTGGAACGCCCCGCCAGCCGCCTGCGGCGCAGCCATGTCCGCCTCGGAGTAGCCCGTCGGCGCGCCACCTGCGCCGCACGCGGTGAGCACGGCCGATATCAAGAACACCAGGAAGACCGCCGGGAGGCTCCTCAGCCGCTGACCACGCTTCATTTCTGCCTCCTCGCGGACCGGCGCCCCGTAAAGTCGCGGCGCCAACTTGCCGGAACACTACCCCCGCCGCACCCCTCACCGAAGGGAGGGGCGGGCATTGTTCCGACTTCGTTATATACAACGCTCCATCCGGTGAGAAAGGTTGTCCGGGCACGGCTTTTCCCTAGACTCGGGCTCATGCCCGCCTCCGCCGCCCTGGTCAGCACGTGATCGCGCTCGCCGACCGCGCCCGCGAGGCGATGCGCCGCTCCGGGAACGAACGCCGGCTCCGCGGACTCGGGCGCGTCGTCGACCTCGTTTCCCGCACCGCTCCCGGTCCCGGCGGCTTCGACGCCGACTCCGACGACGGGCTCGCGGGCTACCTCGCGACGGCGGCGGCTGCGGCGAGGACGTCGCTCGGCATGGCCCCGTTTCCCAACCAGCTCCTGAGCGCCGCCGCGATGCTGCGGGGGCGCTCCATCGAGCTGGCCACAGGGGAGGGTAAGACGCTGGTCGGGGCGATCGTCGCCGCCGGGTATGCCCTGCAGGGCCGCGACGTGCACATCCTCACCGCCAACGACTACCTCGCCGCGCGGGACGCGGCCTGGATGGGGCCGCTGTACGAGGCCCTCGGCGTGACCTGCGGGGCCGTCACCTCGGCATCGTCGCCCGCGGAGCGACGGCGCGGGTACCGCCAGGCGGTGACCTACGCGTCGGTCAGCGAGGCGGGGTTCGACGTCCTCCGCGACAGGATCGCAGCCGACCCCGCCGCCCGCACGGGCGCGAGCAGGGAAGTCGTGCTGCTAGACGAGGCGGATGCCGTGCTGCTCGACGAGGCCCGGGTGCCGCTCGTGCTCGCCGCGGACGGCGAGGACCACCTCGACGAGCACGCCGAGGCCGTCGCCGACTTCGCGCGCACCCTCACCCCGCACGCGCACTACGAGGTGGCCCCGGACGCGCGAACGGTGAACCTCACCGACGACGGTGTCCGCGCCGTCGAGGCCGCATTCCCCGGGCGCGACCTCTTCGGCGCCGACGCCGAGTTCCTCGTCTCCCTCAATCTCGCGCTTTATGCCCACGCGGTGCTGCGCCGCGACGTCGACTACGTGGTCGTCGGCGGGCGCATCTGGCTGGTCAGCGGATCGCGCGGGCGGGTCGAGCGGCTCCAGCGCTGGCCGGACGGGCTGCAGCTCGCGGTCGAGGCGAAGGAGCGGCTCGGGTCGGCAGCCGGCCTGGAGGTGCTCGACCAACTGGTGGTGGCCGAGCTACCTGACCGGGGACGACCGGGACCGGGCGCTCGCGTCCCTCGTCGCCCTGGCGCACCGAGCGGCGCGACCCGTGCTCGTCGCCTGCCAGAGCGTGCGCGACTCGGAGCGCTACGCCGAGCTGCTCCGCGCCGACGGGCTGCCGTGCGTGCTGCTGAATGCGAAGAACGACCGCGAGGAGGCCGAGGTCATCGCCCAGGCCGGGGCGACGGGCAGGATCACCGTCTCCACTCAGATGGCGGGGCGGGGCACCGACATCGTGCTCACCCCCGACGCCGTCGCCGCGGGCGGGCTGCTCGTGGTCGGCGTCGGCAGGTTCCCCAGCGCGCGCCTCGACGACCAGCTGCGTGGACGGGCCGGGCGTCAGGGCGACCCCGGCGCATCGGTCTTCCTTGCTAGCCTCGACGACCCGCTGATCCTCGGCTGCGACCCCACCTACCCGCTCCCCCGGGCCGTCTCGTCCGACGGACTCGTCGAGGCCGTCCCCGCCAACCGCAAGGTCACCCGCGTCGTCGGCCACGCCCAGCGGGTCAGCGACGGGGAGCAGCGCGGACTGCGCTGGCTGTCCTGGCGCTATGGGCGACTCCTGCGCATCCAGCGCGCGCATGCATTGGGGGCGCGGGAGGACGCCCTCGCGGGCGTGGACCTTGATGAGGCCATCTGCCTCGCGACGCTGGCCGCCATCGACCACCGCTGGAGCGCGCACCTCGCCCACGCCGCGGAGGTCCGCGAGGGCATTCACCTGCGCGTGCTCGTCCGCGAGGACCCGCTGGTGGAGTTCGAGCGCGAGCTGGCGCGCGCCTACGCCGGGTTCCTGGACCGGGCCAGTGAGGACGCCGTCGCCCTGCTGGAGGCCGCTCCCATGGTCGACGGCAGGCCTGACCTCGGCGCGCTCGCCGCGCGCATCCCCACCGCGACCTGGGCCTACACGGTCACGGACAACAGCCTTGGCACGGAGCTGGAGCGGATCGGCCGCGGCATCTGGCGGCGGTAGGCGGCTTCGCGGTCTACTCGCTCAGCCGCGGTCGACCGGCGCGAAGTCCAGCGCAGCGGCGACACCGCGGCCCTCGCTGACCGCGGCCACGACCAGTGCCTCCGTGCCGGGCGTCGTCGGGTCGAGCCAGTCGTCCCAGGCGTCGGCCGGGAGCGGCACCGGATTCCTGTCGTGGATGGGCGCGAGCCGCTCAACGGCGTCCATGGTGAGGATCGCGGCGGTCAGCACCCACTTCGACGGGTCGTCCTCGTCCTTGCCCGGGTCCCGCCACCACGAGTACACCCCGGCGAAGGCGAGCACCTCGCCGACGGACGGCCGGATGACGTAGGGCTGCCGGGCGCCCTTCGGGCCGGTCCACTCCCAGTAGCCCGTGGCGGGGATGAGGCATCGACGCCGCTGCACGGCCCATGCGAACTTCGAGGCCAGCGTCTCCGCGCGCACGTTGATCAATGGGCGCGGCCCGCGAAGCTCCTTCTGGCCGGGCCGGGCGAGGTCCCAGCGCGCCGCCTCGAGCCGTCTCCCTGGTGTCTTCTCCGACTCGAGGACGACGGCCACGCGGTCTGTTGGGCGCGACTCGGGTGCCGGGGCGGGCACATCGTCGCCGACCAGGTCGATCTCGAAGACCCCGGCGAGGTCCTCCACCGTGGCGTCGAGGCCGTAACGCGAGCACATGCCGCCGAGTCTAGGCCTCGCCGACGGCGGACGGCTCAGCCCAGCGCGGCGGCGAGGAGGCGGCCGGCGTCGGCGCAGTCGGCCTCGGTCACGTCCAGGTGCGTCACGGCGCGCAGCGCGGTCGGGCCGAGCACCGAGATCAACACGCCCTGCTCCCTCAGCCGCGCCGCGACCCGAGGGGCGCCGTCGGCGGGGATGAGCACGATGTTCGACTCGACCCCGGACTCGTCGACGGTGCCGGGCCGCGCCTCGTTGAGCGAGCGGGCCAACGCGCGGGCCGCGCGGTGGTCGTCGCCGATCCGGTCGAGGTTGTGCGCCAGCGCGTGCCGGGCGGCGGCGGCGAGCAGGCCCGCCTGACGCCAGCCCGCGCCGAGGCGCTTGCGCTGGATCCGCGCGCGGGCGATGTCGTCGGCCGTGCCGACGAACACCGACCCGACGGGCGCGCCGAGGCCCTTCGACAGGCACAGGCTGACGGTGTCGAACAGCGCCCCGTACTCGGCGAAACCGCGCCCGGTGACGGCCGCGGCGTTGGCCAGGCGGGCGCCGTCGAGGTGGGTCTTCACCCCCAGCTCGCGGGCTCCGGCCGCGAACCGGGCGACCTCGTCGAAGTCCTGCACGGTGCCGCCGCCGAAGTTGTGGGTGTCCTCGACGGCGACGCAGGCGGTCTCCACGAGGAACGGGCCGCAGCCGACCGCGATCAGGTCGAGCGCCGCGTCGGCGTCGAGCCTTCCGCGGGGCGCCGCCCAGGTCCGCATCGTGACGCCGTGCAGCGCCCCGTGCGCGCCCATCTCGGCGCGGGCGATGTGCGCCCACGCATCGCAGAGCACCTCGGAACCGGGTCGCACGTGCAGCCAGACGCCGAGCAGGTTCGCGAGCGAGCCCGTCGCGCAGAACAGGCCCGCCTCCTTGCCGAACAGCGCGGCGACCTCCGCCTCCAGGAGGTTGACGGTGGGGTCGTCGCCGTACACGTCGTCGCCGACAGGCGCGGCCGCCATCGCGGCCAGCATCTCCGCGCTCGGGCGCGTGACGGTGTCGCTGCGAAGGTCGATCACAGCTCCTTGGCCTTGAACTCCTGAACGGGGTTCACGCGGCCGAGCCGACCCGAGCGCAGTCGCGTGGCGACGGTGAACGCCATCTCCAGCGACTGGTCGCGGTTGAGGCGCGGGTCGCAGACGGTCTCATAGCGGCTGGCGAGGTCGTCCTCGCTCAGCTTGTTGACGCCGCCGACGCACTCTGTCACGTCGTCGCCGGTCAGCTCGACGTGGATGCCGCCTGGCCAGGTGCCGAGCTGCTCGTGCACGTCGAAGAAGCCGTTGACCTCGTCGACGACGTCGGCGAACGAGCGCGTCTTGTAGCCGTTGGCGGCCTCGAAGGTGTTGCCGTGCATCGGGTCGCACACCCACGCGACCTTGCGGCCCGTGGCCTCCACGCCCTCGATGATGGCCGGCAGCGCCTCGCGCACCTTGCCCGCGCCC
>CAYVWO010000036.1:12789-13219 GCA_964455495.1 uncultured Tessaracoccus sp. | reverse complement strand
CTCACGGCGCGCGGAGTGCGCGTGGTGATGCAGAAGCTCGACCCGTACCTCAACGTCGACCCGGGCACGATGAACCCGTTCCAGCACGGCGAGGTCTTCGTGACCGACGACGGCGCGGAGACCGACCTCGACATCGGGCACTACGAGCGCTTCCTCGATGTTTTCCTCGGCCGCGACGCCAACGTCACCACCGGGCAGGTGTACTCGACCGTCATCGCGAAGGAACGCCGCGGCGACTTCCTCGGCGACACCGTGCAGGTCATCCCGCACATCACCGGCGAGATCCGCGACCGCATGCTCGCGATGGCCGACGGCGCCGTCGACATCGTCATCCACGAGGTGGGAGGCACCGTCGGCGACATCGAGTCGCTGCCGTTCCTCGAGGCCGCGCGGCAGGTCCGCCAGGTGGTGGGGCGCGCCAATGTCTTCT
>CAYVWO010000036.1:12047-12779 GCA_964455495.1 uncultured Tessaracoccus sp. | reverse complement strand
ACTCGGTGGCCGCACTGCGGCAGGTCGGCATCCAGCCCGACGCCATCGTCTGCCGGGCCGAGCGCGAGGTCAGCCCGGCGCTGAAGCGCAAGATCGCCGCGATGTGCGACGTCGACGACGAGGCCGTGATCAGCTGCGCCGACGCGCCCAGCATCTACGCCATCCCGCGCGTGCTGCACCGCGAGGGGCTCGACGCCTACGTCGTCCGGCGCCTCGGCGTGCCGTTCCGCGACGTCGACTGGAAGGCCTGGGACGACCTGCTCGACCGCGTCCAGAACCCGACGGCGGGCGTCACCGTCGCGCTCGTCGGCAAGTACGTCGACCTCCCCGACGCCTACCTCTCGGTCACCGAGGCCCTGCGCGCCGGCGGCTTCGCGCACCGCGCCCGCGTCTCCATCCGGTGGGTCGCCTCCGACGGCTGCGCCACGCCCGAGGGGGCCGCGGAGCAGCTCGCCGGCGTCGACGCCGTGTGCGTCCCTGGCGGCTTCGGCATCCGCGGCGTGGAGGGCAAGCTCGGCGCGCTCACCTACGCCCGCGAGCACGGCATCCCGGCCCTGGGCCTCTGCCTCGGCATGCAGTGCATGGTGATCGAGGCCGCGCGCTCGCTCGCCGGGCTGCCGGAGGCCAATTCCAGCGAGCTCGACCCCGCCACGCCGGACCCGGTGATCGCGACGATGGCCGAGCAGGTGGGCATCGTCGACGGCGGGGGCGACCTCGGTGGCACCATGCGGC
>CAYVWO010000036.1:10240-12037 GCA_964455495.1 uncultured Tessaracoccus sp. | reverse complement strand
GCCTGGGACCACCTGCTCGGCCGCGCCCAAACCCCGACGGCGGGGGCGACCTGGGCGGCACGATGCGGCTCGGCTCCTACCCGGCGGCCCTGCTGCCCGGCTCGCAGGTGGCCGCGGCGTACGGCGCCGACACCGCGACCGAGCGGCACCGCCACCGCTACGAGGTCAACAACGCCTACCGCGGGCGTCTCGAGGAGGCCGGGCTCGTGTTCTCCGGCACCTCGCCCGACGGCGCGCTCGTGGAGTTCGTCGAGCTGCCCGCCGAGACGCACCCGTACTACGTCGGCACCCAGGCCCACCCGGAGCTCCAGTCGCGCCCGACGCGCCCTCACCCCCTATTCTCGGGGTTGATCGCCGCGGCCCTGGCCACCCGCAAGGGGTAGCCCGCGCCGTCGGCGGAGACGAGGAGAGAGCCGATGCCGTTCGACCAGCCGATGTCCTGGCCGGTGCGCAGCCGCGAGGTGCTGGGCACGGGCTTCGTGTCCTCGTTCGTGGACGAGGAGGTCGAGACGCCGTCGGGGGAGACCATGCGCCGCCAGTACGTCACGCACCCGGGCGCCGTCGGCGTCGTCGCGTGGCGCGAGGAGACCGACGACGTCGCCGTCGTCCGCCAGTACCGCCACCCCGTGCGGATGGAGCTGGTGGAGATTCCCGCCGGGCTGCTCGACTTGGACGGCGAGGAGTACGTCGTGGCCGCGCAGCGCGAGCTGGCCGAGGAGGCGGAGCTGGCCGCCGACCGCTGGGAGGTGCTCGTCGACACCTGCACCACGCCCGGCGCATGCGAGGAGACGCTCCGCATCTTCCTCGCGCGCGGCCTCCGCCCCGCGGACCGCCCGGAGGGCTTCGTGCTGGAGGGCGAGGAGGCGCACATGACGTGGGAGTTCGTCCCGCGCGCCGACCTCGTCGACGCCGTGCTCGGGGGGCTTTGCCAGAACCCGTCGCTGGTGGCCGGAATCCTCGCCTTGGAGACAGCGCGCCTGTCCGGCCGGCTCGACGATCTGCGCCCCGCCGACGCGCCCTGGCCGATCCGAGCCCGCTGATCCCGGCATGAACCTCTCCGACGTCGTCGTCGACTACCTCGCGCACGTCCGCGCCGAGCGCGGGCTGTCGGCCAACACCGTCGCCGCCTACCGGCGCGACCTCGCGCGCTACGAGGCGTTCCTCGCCGCCCGCGGGATCGGGGAGCTCGCCGAGGTGACCCCGGTCGAGATCACCGAGTTCGTGCGCTCCCTCGGGCAGGCTCCTTCGTCGGTGGCGCGGCACGTGGTGAGCGTGCGGAACCTGCACGCGTTCGCCGCGGACGAGGGCGTCGCGCCGTCGAACCCCGCCGCGGAGGTCAGCCCGCCGAAGATCCCGCAGCGCCTGCCGAAGGCGCTCACGGTCGACGCCGTCGCGCGCATCCTGGACGCGCCCGACCGCCGGGACGTCGTCGGGCTCCGCGACGCCGCCCTGCTCGAGCTCCTCTACGCCACCGGCGCGCGCGTCTCCGAGGTCTGCGACCTCGACGTCGATGAGGCCCGGGTCGCGCTCGACAACCCCGACGCCGGCCTCCGCTTGCGCGGCAAGGGCGGCAAGGAGCGCATCGTGCCCCTCGGCAGCTACGCGGCACGCGCCCTCGACGATTACCTGGTCCGGTCGCGCCCCGCGCTGGCCGCGAAGGGGAGCCGCTTCGACCATGCGCTCCTGCTCAACCAGCAGGGCCGACGGCTCGGACGTCAGTCGGCGTGGGCCCTGATCCGGCGCGCCGCCGCCGCGGCGGGGGGGACCGAGGGGGCGTCGCCGCACTCGCTGCGGCCC
>CAYVWO010000036.1:0-10230 GCA_964455495.1 uncultured Tessaracoccus sp. | reverse complement strand
CACGCACCTGCTCGAGGGCGGCGCCGACCTGCGCGTCGTCCAGGAGCTACTCGGCCACGCCTCGGTGGCCACCACGCAGATCTACACGCTCGTCACCATCGAGCACCTGCGCGAGGTCCACGCCGCCGCCCACCCCCGCGCGCGGCGTGGCACTACACTGTCGACAAACCGATAGAGGAGTGCGCCGTGGCGGATGACGGGCTGTTCGACGAGCCGGCCTTCGAGGTGCCCGACGCGCCCGCGGCTTCGACCCTTGTAGATACCGGGGAGATCGGCCCGACGGGGCGGCCGCTGCCGGTCTTTCCACCGCCGCAGCCTCCGCGCGAGGGGCCGCGCCGGGCGGTCATCGTGTCGATGTGCAACCAAAAGGGCGGCGTCGGCAAGACCACCACGACGATCAACCTGGGCGCGGCGCTCGTCGAGACCGGGCGCAAGGTGCTGCTCGTCGACTTCGACCCGCAGGGCTCGCTGTCGGTGGGCCTGGGCGTCAACCCGCACACGCTCGACACGTCCATCTACAACCTGCTGCTCAGCAACCAGTACCAGCCGCAGGAGGTCATCACCCACTCGTCGGTGCCCGGCCTCGACATCCTGCCAAGCAACATCGATCTTTCCGCCGCAGAGGTGCAGCTGGTCAGCGAGGTGGCGCGCGAGCAGACGCTGCACCGGGTGCTGAGCAAGCTGCGCCGCGACTACGACTACATCCTGATTGACTGCGCGCCCAGCCTCGGCCTGCTCACCATCAACGCGCTGACGGCAAGCGACTACGTGATCATGCCGCTCGAGTGCGAGTTCTTCGCGCTGCGCGGCATCGCGCTGCTCACCGACACCATCTCGAAGGTGCAGGACCGGCTCAACCCGGAACTGCAGAGCCTCGGCATCCTCGGCACCATGTACGACGCCCGCACGCTCCACGCCCGCGAGGTGCTGGAGCGCGTCGTGCAGGCCTTCGGCGACGACGTGTTCCACACCGTCATCCGGCGCACCATCAAGTTCCCGGAGACGACGGTGGCCGGCGAGCCCATCACCACCTACGCCTCCGCGTCCCCCGGTGCCGACGCCTACCGCCAGCTGGCCCGCGAGGTGCTGCTGAGGGTCGAGCAGCGGTGAGCAAGCGCGCCTCCCTGCCCGGGGCCTCCGAGTTGTTCCGGCCCACCAAGCAGGCCGGCGACGCCGTCGCCTCGACGCCTGCCTCTGAACCGACGCCCGAGCCGACCCCTGCGGAGCCGACGGCGCCCGACACCCCAGCGGGAGCCAGCGGCCGGGTCCGGCACGACCACAAGATCACCGTCTACTTCAGCGAGGACGAGCTCCTCGCCTTGGAGGACGCCAACCTCGCGCTGCGCCGCACCCACGGCATCCGCGTCGACCGCGGCAGGATCGTGCGCGTCGCCGTCGCCCAGGCCCTCGCCGACCTCGCCGCACGCGGCGCCGACTCCGCGCTGATCGCCGAGCTCCAGAACCCGTGAGGAAGGCCGAGCAGCAGCGCGGGGGCGTCGACGGCTTCGAGGTGCGGCTCGCGAACTTCGAGGGCCCCTTCGACCTGCTGCTCACGCTGATCACGCGCCGCGAGCTCGACGTCACCGAGGTCGCGCTCAGCCAGGTGACGGACGAGTTCATCTCGTTCGTGAAGCTGGGCGGCGAGGTCTGGGACCTGGAGAAGACCAGCTCGTTCCTCGTCGTCGCCGCGACCCTGCTCGACCTCAAGGCCGCGCGGCTGCTTCCCGGTGGCGAGGTCGACGACGCCGAGGACGTGGCCGCGCTCGAGGCCCGCGACCTGCTCTTCGCGCGCCTGCTGCAGTACCGCGCGTTCAAGCGGGTGGCCTCGTGGCTGGCGGAGACGATGACCGTCGCCGAGTCCACCCACTGGCGGCCCGGCGGGCTCGAGGAGCAGTTCCGCGGCGTGCTGCCAGAGGTCGAGCTCACGCTGACCCCCGACGACCTCGCCCGGCTCGCGGCGGGGGCCATGGCGCCCAAGCCCGCGCCCGTCGTCGAACTCACGCACCTGCACACCAATGCCGTGAGCCTGACCGAGCAGGTGGGGCTGGTCGCCGACCGGCTGCGCCGCGAGGGCGCGCTGACCTTCCGCTCGCTGATCGCCGGCTGCGACCGGCTTACCACCGTCGTGCGGTTCCTCGCGCTGCTCGAGCTGTTCCGCGTGTCCCAGGTGGCGCTCGAGCAGCTGTCGCCGCTCGGGGAGCTGACGGTGCGGTGGACCGCGGGCGACGACCGGACCGCCGTCGTGACCGACGACTACGGGCCCCAGCCCGAGCTCAACGAGGAGGAACGATGAGCATCGCACCCGCGTTCGAGGCCATGCTGTTGATGGCCACCGAGCCCACCGCGACCGAGGAGCTGGCCGCCGCCGTCGGCGTCCCGGTGGCCGAGGCCGAGGAGGCCCTGGCCGGGATCGCCGCCTTCTACGACGACAGCGCCCGGGGCATCCGGCTGCGCCGCATCGCGGGCGGCTGGCGGTTCGCCACCGACCCGGCGCTCGCCGACATCCTCGAGGCCTGGCTCGTCTCCGACCAGCGCTCCCGCCTGACGCAGGCCGCGCTGGAGACCCTCGCCGTCGTCGCCTACCTCCAGCCCGTCTCTCGCGGCCGGATCGCGGGCGTGCGCGGCGTCAACGTCGACGGCGTGGTCAAGACGCTGCTCGTTCGCGGCCTCATCCACGAGGTGGGCGAGGACGCCGTCACCGGCGCCATGACGTTCGGCACCACGCCGATTTTCCTGCAGAAGCTGGGCCTGGACTCCATCAAGGAGCTGCCCGACTTGGCGCCGCTGCTGCCCGACGCCGTAGCCTTGGAGGCTGAGCTGGGCCAGCTCGCCGCCGCGACGGCGCCCGAGAACCCGGCGAAGGAGAACGAAGAATGAGCGAAACCACCGGCGAGAGCGTCGACGGCGTCCGGCTGCAGAAGGTGCTGGCCGCGGCCGGCGTCGCGTCCCGGCGCGCCAGCGAGATCCTGATCGACGAGGGCAGGGTCGAGGTGAACGGCAAGGTGGTCACGGAGCAGGGCCGGCGGGTCAACCCAGAGACCGACCACATCCGGGTCGACGGCTCGCGCATCCCGCCGCAGCGCCGCCACCAGTACTACGTGCTGAACAAGCCACGCGGCGTCGTGTCGACGCTCGACGACCCGGAGGGCCGCCGCACGCTGGCCGACTACCTGCCCCGCGGCAAGGACCGCCTGTTCCACGTCGGCCGCCTCGACACCGAGACCGAGGGCCTGATCATCCTCACCAACGACGGCGACTTCGCGCACCGGCTCGCGCACCCCAGCTACGAGGTTCAGAAGACGTACCAGGTGCAGGTCGCCGGCGGCATGGACAACCGCACGCTGAAGCGGCTCGAGAAGGGTGTCACGCTCGACGACGGGCCGGTGAAGCCTGACAAGGTCAAGCTCGTCGCGCGCACCGACAAGAAGACGCTGCTGGAGGTCACGCTGCACGAGGGCCGCAACCGCATCGTGCGCCGGATGCTGGACGCCGTCGGTCACCCCGTCGACCGGTTGGCCCGCACCCGGATCGGCCCGGTGCGCCTGGGCGTGCTCCCCGTCGGCGAGGTCCGCGAGCTGACCCGCGAGGAGCTGGGCTCCCTGCTCGACCTCGTGGGCATGTAGGCGTGGATAGATCTCCGTATGCGTGGACGAAGCGCTATATGGCCCTTCGTCGACGTATGCAGAGATTTGTGCACGCGACACGGCCCGAAGTGGGCGATTTCCACGGGTGAGATAACATTCCGGGCGTGACTTACACCGCCCGCACGCTGCGCAACCTCGTCCTCGGGGCGGCCGCGGCCAGCCTGATCGCCCTCACCGCCTGCGGATCCGCCACGCCGGGGGAGACCCCGTCGCCCACCGACTCCGTCTCCGTGACACCGTCCGCCTCCGCGTCCCCGAGCGCGTCGCCAAGCCCGACGACGAGCGTCTCGCCGTCGCCGGACCTCAGCGGCATCACCGTGACCGGGGATGAGACGCCGAAGATCGAGGTCAAGGCGCCTTGGAACATCGCGAGCACGCAGGTCAAGGTGCTGAAGGAGGGGGGAACGCAGATCGTCGGCGAGAACGCCACGGTGACGGTCGACTACGTCGGCGTCAACGGCACAACCGGCGAGGAGTTCGAGTCCTCGTTCGACGCCTCGCCCGCGACGTTCTCGCTTCAGTCCGTGGTGGCCGGCTTCAAGAAGGCCATCGCGGGCCAGGCTGTCGGATCCCGCGTCCTCGTGGGGATGACCTCCGAGGACGGATACGGCGCCAAGGGCAGTCCCGACGGGACGACCATCCCGCCCAACACCCCGCTCATCTTCGTGATCGACATCCGCTCCGCGAGCTTCGACGAAGCCTTCGGCGAGGAGGTCAAGCCCGCCAAGGACCTACCCGTCGTGACCATGAAGGACGGCAAGCCGGAGATCGCCATCCCCGACGGCGTCAAGGCGCCGACCAAGCTGGTGGCCCAGGAGCTGGTGAAGGGCCCCGGCGCGAAGGTCGAGAAGGACTCCACCATCACGGTGCGGTACCGCAGCTGGACCTACGCGGACGGGAAGATCTTCGAGGACGCGTGGGAGGCCCAGGAGGGCTCGCTCGACAAGCTGATCCCCGGCTGGCAGGAGGGCCTGGCCGGACAGACCGCGGGCTCGCGCGTCCTGCTCGTCGTCCCCCCGGCCCAGGCCTACCCCGACGGCCGGGAGACGCCGAAGCCGACGCTCGCCGCCGGCCAGACGCTGGTCTACGTCATCGACATCCTCGACGTCGCCTGACGCTCCTTGAGCCGGGACACGTGCGAAGCACCGTGTCGAAAGGTCTCGCGCACGGTTCGAGGACTTGGGCTAGGAGCGTGAACCGTGTGCCAGGCGCTTCGACGACGCGACTGGCTCAACGAGCGAAGGGCCAGACGGCGCCCCCGAAGAAGCGCTGATCGTCCACCTTGGCGGCCAGCGCTTCTTCCGCATTCCGGCACGGGCCGAGCCCGAGGCTCTCGCTCAGCGCGGCGAACGCGTCCCCCGGGGAGGCGAACGCTTCCAGGCCGACGGCGCCGTCGCGCTTGGCGAGCCGCCGCCCCTCGGCGTTCACGACAAGGCCGACGTGCGCGTAGGTGGCGGGCGTCCCGCCCAGGCGCCGCGTGAGCCAGGCCTGGCGCGGCGCGGAGCTCAGCAGGTCGGCGCCGCGGGTGACGAAGGTCACGCCCATGGCGACATCGTCGACGACCGCGGCGAGGTTGTAGGCGAACTGACCGTCGCCGCGAACGAGGACGAAGTCGTCGACGGCGCCCGTCACCTCGCCGGCGTGGACATCTGTGACGGTGAAGGCCGCGCCCCCGGAGTCGACGCGCAGCGCGGGCTTCCGGGTCCGACGGCGCTCCTCGCGTTGCGCGGCGGTCAGGCGGCGGCAGGTTCCGGGGTAGGGGCGGTAGTCGTCGTGCGGCGCTGATGCCGCCTCGGCCAGCTCGCGGCGGGTGCAGAAGCACTCGTAGGTCGGCAGCGATGCCGCCGCGTCGCGGTAGTCCTGCAGGCGCTCGCTCTGCCGGACGATATCCCCGTCCCAGTCCAGCCCGAGGGCGCGCAGGTCGGCCAGCTGGCGCGCCTCCACGCCGTCGGCCGCCCGCACCCGAGCCTCGTCCAGGTCCTCGACCCGCATCAGCCAGCTCCCACCAGCGCGCCTCGCCAGGAGCCAGCCGGCCAGCGCGGTGCGCAGGTTGCCAAGGTGCAGGTCCGATGTCGGGCTCGGCGCGTAGCGGTCGACGTGCATGCGGCCATTGTGCCGTGGCTGGGTCCAATAAACTGCACCCATGTCGGCGAGGAAATCGGAGCGGTTGATCAACCTGCTCATCGCGCTGCTCAGCACCCGCAGGTACGTGACGAAGCGCGAGCTGCGGGGGATCGTCGAGGACTACCGCGACAGCGGCGACGCGGCCTTCGAGCGGCAGTTCGAGCGCGACAAGGAGGAGTTGCGCGCGCTCGGCGTCCGGATCGAGACCGGCACCGACGACGCGGTGTTCGAGGACGAGGAGGGGTACCGCGTCAACCGGGCCGACTTCGAGCTGCCGGAGATCGCGTTCACGCCAGAGGAACTCGCGGTGCTCGGCGTCGCCAGCCAGGTGTGGCAGGACTCCGTCGCCGCCGGGCACACCGCGCAGGCCTTCGAGGCGCTGCGGGCCGGGGGAGCGGCTCCCGACCTGTCGCTCGTCCCCGCGCTCCGGCCGCAACTGGCGGCGCGCGAGCCGGACTTCGACACGGTCTACGACGCCGTCCTTGGCCGCGTCCAGCTGCGCTTCGGGTACGGGGACGCGACCCGGCGCGTCCAGCCCTGGCGGCTGCTGCAGCGCAGGGGCAGCTGGTACCTGTTCGGCTACGACCTCGACCGCGCCGACGACCGCTTCTTCAAGCTGTCCCGCTTCACCGCGCCCGCGGAGGCCGTGGGAAGGCCCGGCGCCTACGAGGTGCCTGCCGACGCGGCCGAACGCGCCGCGCGCCTCGAACCGGTCGACGGCGCGTCCGCCGTCGTCGCGCTGCGCGACGGCGCCGCGCTCGAGCTGACCGCCCGGCCCGTCGAGCGGGAGGGCGTCCCGGAGGGTTACGCGGCGCACGAGGTGAGCGGCGTCCACGAGCGAGCCATCGTCGACGCCGTCGTGGCGGCCGGCCCCGACGCGATCCTGCTCGGCCCGGCGAGGCTGCGCCGCGCCGTCGTCTCCCGGCTGCAGAGGGCCGCGGGATGAGGTCCGACACCCAGCTCGCGCGCCTGCTGCGCCTCGTCCCCTACCTCTCCGCCAACCCGGGCGTCGGCGTCGCCGACGTGGCGGCCGCCTTCGGCGTGCCGGCCAGGCAGGTGCTCGCCGACCTGGAGGTGCTCCAGTTCTGCGGCCTGCCCGGCGGCTATCCAGACGACCTGTTCGACGTCGACCTGGAGGAGGTGCGCGAGTCAGGCAGGATCGAGTTCCGCAACGCCGACGTGCTCTCCCGCCCGCTCCGGCTGCGCCCCGCGGAGGCCGCGGGCCTGATGGCGGCGCTGAGCCTGGTCGTCGAGGCCGGCGGCGGCTCGAAGGCGGCCTCCAGCGCGCTTGCGAAGCTGCGCGCGGCCGTCGGCGACGTCGACCCCCCGTTGTCGGTCGCCGTCGCGCCCACGGATCCGGGTCACCGGGAGGCCTTGACCGTCGCCATCGCCGAGCGCCGCGTCGTCAGGCTCGAGTACCGGGCGGCCGGCAGGCCCTGCCCGTCGACGGCGCTCCTCGAGCCCGCGCGGCTGCGGCTGGTGGACGGCTACACCTACCTCGACGCCTGGAGCCTGACGCGCGACCGCTGGCGCAGTTATCGGCTGGACCGGATCGTCTCCGTCGAGCCGCTGGAGGAGCGGTTCAACGAGCGCGACGACCCGCCGACCGCCTGGTTCGAGGACGCGCCCGGTCGGCTGACGCTCGTGGTGCGCCCCGCCGCGCGGTGGATCGCCGAGTACTACCCGACGCTCGAGGTGGCCGACGAGGGCAGGAACCTGCGAGTCACGTTCCCTGTCGCCTCCATCGACTGGGCCGCGAGGCTGGTGCTGCGTCTCGGCGCAGACGTCGTCGAGGTCCGCGACGACGCGGTGCGCGACGCCGCACGGGGGCTCGCCCGCGAGGCGCTGTTGGTCTACTCCCGGGCCGAGGGCCTGTAAGGTTTCGGTCGTGCTCTGGGTGTGGATCTTCGGCGGGCTGGCGGTTGCCGGCCTGGTGGCGCTCGTCGTCTACGGCGTCGGGCTCGCGCACCGCGTGGCCGCGGTGCGCCACGAGGTCGAGGTGACGCTCGGCAGAGCCGAGGAGGCCCGCGCGCTCGTGGCGCAGTTGAGCCTCCCCGGCCGCGACTAGTATTCACATGTGACCGTGGCTTCGTCCGCGCAATGAAGGGAAATGACCATGCCTCTTGGTGGTTGGGAACTGGCGATCGTCCTCGTGGTCGCGCTGCTGCTGTTCGGCGGCTCGCGTCTCGCCGGCGTCGGCAAGGGCGTCGGCCGCTCGATTCGCGAGTTCAAGGAGGAGGTCAAGTCGGCCGACGCCAAGGACAAGCCCGAGGTCGTCGACGCGGAGATCGTCCAGCCCGAGATCGACCGCGACAAGCCCGCGAGCTGATCCATGACAACCGCATCCACTGAGCCGGACAAGCGCCGGTTCGCGTGGCTGCGGCCCCCGCAGGGCGGCGCCGACGGGACGATGTCTCTGATAGACCACCTGCGGGAGCTGCGCTACCGCGTGACGGTGGCCGCCTCGGCGATCGTTGTAGGCGCTGTCATCTCCGCGTTCTTCTACAACGACATCGTCCGTTTCGTGCTCGCACCGTGGGCGCGGGCCCGGTCGGCGCTCACAGCGGGCCTCGACTCGGACCTGATCATCGCCAACAACGGCGTCACCCAGGCGTTCACCGTCGCCGTCATCCTGTGTCTCGTGGCCGGCATCTTCTTCTCAGCGCCGATCTGGCTATGGCAGGTGTGGGCCTTCGTCGCACCGGGCTTGCTCGCCAAGGAGAAGAAGTACTCGCTCGCCTTCGTCGCGGTCTCGCTCCCGCTGTTCTTCGCGGGCTGCGCGCTGGGCTACTACGTGTGGCCGAAGGGCATCGAGGTGCTCCTGAGCTTCACGCCGCAGAACATGGGGATCACCAATATCCTCGACGTCGCGAACTTCCTCAGCCTGGAGATCAAGGTCGTCCTCGTCTTCGGGCTCAGCTTCCTGCTGCCCGTCGTCGTCGTCGGGCTCAACATGGCGGGCGTCGTGCGCGGCTACCAGTTGAAGAAGGCGCGCAAGATGGTCATCTTCGGCAGCGTCGTGCTGTCGGCGGTCGCCACGCCCACGACAGACCCGTTCTCGATGCTTGCCCTCGCCGTGCCGATCACGCTGATGTTCCTGATCGCGGAGGTCATCTGCCGGACCTGGGACAAGAAGCGTGGGATCTCGGAGGAGACCGCCGCGGAGTTCGCCATCGACCTCGAAGACGGAAAGTGAGCGGCGAGCTCGCCAAGCGGCGGCTCGTCACCGTCGTCTGCAACGAGCGCTCCGGCGGCGGCCGGGCCGGGCGCGTGCTGCCGAAGGTGGTGCGACGGCTCCAGGAGGGCCTCGCCGACGCCGAACTGCACGTCGTGATCTCCACCTCCTTCGAGCAGGCCCGCGACCTCACGCGCGCCGCGGCGCTGGCGGCGCAGCCGAAGGATGTCGTCGCGGTGATGGGCGGCGACGGCATGGCCCACCTGGGGCTGAACGCCTGCGCGGGCACCGAGGCCACGCTCGCCGTCATCCCCTCGGGCACCGGCAACGACTTCGCGCGCGGCGCGGGCATCCCACGCGCCATCCCCGCCGCCGTCGAGGCCCTGGTGCAGGGGCGGACCCGCAGGCTCGACCTCACGCGGCTCACCAACGCCGTCGGCTCCTACTACGTGGGTGCCGTCGTCTCCAGCGGCTACGACGCGCGCGTCAACCGTGCAACCAACGACATCCGGCTGCGCTTCGGCCCGCTCAGCTACGGCTACATCGCGCTGCGCGAGCTTGCCAACTTCGAGCCCTTGACCTATCGCCTGGTGATCGACGGGCAGCCGCGCGAGCTGCGCGCGATGATGGTCGCTGTCGCCAACATGGGCGTCTTCGGCGGGGGAATGAAGATCGCGCCCGACGCCGACCCCGCCGACGGTGTCATGGACATCACCCTCATCCACGAGGCGTCGAGGGCCAAGCTGCTGCGCCTCCTCCCTCAGGTCTACACGGGCGGGTTCATCAAGGACCCGGTCGTCGAGCTCCTGCGCGCGCGGCGCGTCGAGATCGACGGCGACGGCCTCTTCCTGATGGGCGATGGCGAGGAGCTGGGCGAGGTCCCCGCGGTCGCCGAATGCGTCCCCGGCGTGCTCAGCGTCGTCGTCGGCGACTGACCCCCTGCTAGCTTTGGGGCCGTGATCACGGCCATCCCAGACGAGGTGCGCGAGTTCGCCTCGCAGTACCCCTACCAGCTCGACGACTACCAGCTCGAGGCGTGCCGCGAGCTGGCCGAGGGCCACGGCGTCCTGGTCGCCGCGCCAACCGGGGCGGGCAAGACGGTCGTCGGCGAGTACGCCGTCCACCGCGCGGTCGGCGACTCCCGCAAGTGCTTCTACACCACGCCCATCAAGGCGCTGTCGAACCAGAAGTACCACGACCTGGTCGAGCGCTACGGGCCCGACCGCGTCGGCCTGCTCACCGGGGACACCTCCGTCAACGGCGAGGCGCAGATCCTCGTGATGACCA
>CAYVWO010000035.1:473-13354 GCA_964455495.1 uncultured Tessaracoccus sp. | reverse complement strand
GTTGGCCGTGTTGGCCAGCGGGACGAGCACGTCGGAGCCGTCCAGGGCATCGCGCTTCACCACGGCGTCGCCGACGGCGTAGACGTCAGGGTCGGAGGTGCGGCAGTGCTCGTCGACGAGGATGCCCCCGCGCTCGGCGACGGCGAGGCCCGCGGCCTCCGCGAGCGTCGAGTCTGGGCGGACGCCGATGGCGGCGACCACGAGGTCGGCGGGAAGGCGCTCGCCGTCGCCGAGGACGACGTGGTCCTCGCCGATGGCTGCCGCCGCGGCGCCGAGCCGCAGCTCGACACCGTTCGCGCGCAGTTCCGCGTGGACGAGCGCGGCCAGCTCCGGGTCGATGGGGGCCATGACCTGCGGCGTCGCCTCCACGAGCGTGACGTCCATGCCGCGGTGGCGGAGGTTCTCGGCCAGCTCGACGCCGATGAACCCGCCGCCGATGACGACGGCGGTCTTGGCGTCCGCAACGGCGGCGACCAGCGCGTCGGTGTCCTCGACGTCGCGGAGGCTGAGCGCGCGCTCGATGCCGGGGATCGGCGGGCGCACGGGGCGCGCGCCGGGGGAGAGGATCAGCTTGTCGTAGGCGAGGACCTGCTCGTCGCCGGTGGCGAGCGTGCGCGCGGTCACGGTCTTGGCTGCGGGGTCGACGGCGACCGCCTCGGTGCCGACGCGCACGTCGAGCCGGAACCGCGCCGCGAGCGACTCGGGCGTCTGCAGCAGCAGCGCCGAGCGCTCCTCGATCACGCCGCCGACGTGGTACGGCAGCCCGCAGTTGGCGAACGATACGTAGCCGCTGCGCTCCAGGACGACGATCTCCGCGTTCTCGTCCAGCCGACGAAGCCTCGTCGCCGCGCTCATCCCGCCGGCGACACCCCCAACAATCACGATTCTCATGCGGCGAGCATATACCCCCCAGGGTATAGGTGTCACATGGCTTCTCCAACTCGTGCTTCGCAACCGCAGCGTCAAGGAGATGGCGGATGATATTCCGATGAGTCGCTCCGGCGTACACAAGCGACTCGGGAGGATGCTCGCCCGCGCAGGTGTCAAGAGCCAACGCGCCCTGTCCGCGTGGCTCTACGGCGTCGGTGAGACGTCGTAGCGGCAAACCTGCATCAAACGAACGGGTTCCAGACCGTCACCGTGCCGAGGCGTTGCCCGTGCTGGAGATCCTCCGAGACGAGGGTTCGCGCCCCTGACTGCTGGGCAGCCGCCACGACGAGCGCGTCGTAGAAGCTGAGGCTCCAGCGGCTGTGGGCATCGAGCGCGGCGTGGAAGAGCTCGGCCGATGGCCACACCGAGGTGATCGGCAGGATGGCGCGGTCGACGAAGGCGCGGGCCTGCGTGACCCCGAGCGGAACGCGGGCCAGCTTCAGCACAACGTTCAGCCACTCCTGCGTGACTTGGTAGCTCGTGCGGGTTGAGTTGTCGGCGAGGCCCTGGCGAAGAAGGTCGCGGGCGATCTGCTGCTTGCGCTGGTCGGTCGGGTCGACCGCATAGACGAAGACGTTTGTGTCCAGGAAGTGCTCAGCGGGCATTGCGTTCCTCGCGGCTGAACGAGCGCCCGACGACGACCTGGCCGTTCAGCTCATCCATGAGCGCGTCGAACTCGGCGAGCGGGTCGGTGCGGGCGGCGTACGCGGCGAGCCAGCGGCGGAACTGTTCGTTAAGGGTGGTGTGGGCGGCTCGGGCGCGCGCGCGTGCGGCCTCAATGTCTTCCTCTCGGGCGCTCAAGGTCACGTTCTTCATGCGTCAAGCATACGACTCTCGCGTACACGAGGATAGTGTGATGGTCTCACCGAAAGCCCCGACGGAGTGGGAAAGATGTCTGCGGGGCACGGTAGATTCTGGGGCATGACTAATACGCCCCAGCCGCCGGCCGGTTGGTACCCCGACCCCGCAGGGTCCGACGGCGAGCGCTTCTGGGACGGCGTTGCATGGTCGCAGGCCACGCGCGACAAGCCCGCGCCGCCCCCGGCAGAACCGACGGCGCCGCCGGCCTACGGCGCGCCCCTGCAGGGACACTCTCACCAGGGCTACCCCCAACAGGGTGGTTACCAGGGGCCGCAGCGCGGGTATCAGCAGCCGATGCCGCACCAGCAGGGGATGCCGTATCAGCAGCAGCCAGGCGCCTATGGCTACGGCCAGGGGCCAGGCCCGGGCGTGCGCGTCGGCGCGTTCGGCTGGCGGTTGCTCGCGTTCCTGATCGATGCCATCCTGGTCTCGGTGGTCGGCGGCGTGCTGGCCGCGGCGCTCGGGCTGATGGAGAGGATGGTCGGCTTGTTCCAGGACTACCTCCGGGACTTCGCCATCTGGGGCGAGAGCCTCGTCGGCGACCCGCCGGAGGTACCCGCCGAGCTCTACGCGGCGAACTCGCAGCTCACCATGCTGCTCATCATCGTGTTCATCGTCTACCGCGTCCTCATGCTCGGCACGGTCTCGGCGACACTCGGCCAGATGGCGGCCGGGCTGCGCGTCGTGAAGCTGGGCGAGGGGCCCGACGCCCGCCTCGGCTGGGGCGCCGCCGTCGTGCGCGGCACCGCCGGCGCGTTCGTCTACGTCCTCTGGTACCTCACCCTGGTGTCCGGGGTCTGCCTCCTGGTCAACCGCAACCGCCAGTCGCTGCAGGACCTCGTCGCGCGCACCTACGTGCTCAAGATTCGGTAAGGTGACCGGAAAAGATGGCGTCCAACGAAGGAGCGCACCCCCATGCCTGAATACAGCCCCGCCCTCGAGCGGCTGGCCGACCGCTTCGGTATCGCCCGCGAGTTCTGGGACTGGAAGGGCCGCTACGTGCCCATCCCCGCCGACACCATCGTCCGCGTGCTCGCCGCGTTCGACGTCGAGGCCTCCACCCCCGAGGCCGCCGACGCCGCGTGGGCACGGCTGGAGGACGAGCGCTGGCGGCTCACCCTGCCGCACTGCACCGTCGCCGAGGAGGGCCAGGGCATCCACGTCGCCGTGCACGTGCCCGCGGGCTCCGACGTGCAGGTGCACGTCGAGCTGGAGTCCGGCGAGACGCGCCCCGCGTGGCAGAGCCACAACGCGACCCCCGACCGGTTCGTCGACGGCGCGGCCCTCGGCGAGGCGACGTTCTGGCTCGGCGCGGACCTGCCCACGGGCTACCACCACGTCGTCGCGAAGGCCGTCGACGGCGAGCACCGCGCGTCGCTGATCGTCACGCCGTCGTTCGTGGGCCTGCCTCCCGCCATGCGCGGCAAGCGGATCTGGGGCTACGGCACGCAGTTGTACTCCGTGACGTCGAAGGGCTCCTGGGGCATCGGCGACCTCGCGGACCTCGCGGACCTCATCATCTGGTCCGGCACCCGGCAGTTCGCGGGCTACGTGCTGATCAACCCGTTGCACGCCGCGCAGGCCGTGGCGCCGATGGAGCCGTCGCCGTACCTGCCGTCGAGCAGGCGCTTCATCAACCCCATCTACATCCGCCCCGAGGCGGTGCCCGAGTTCGGTGCGCTGGGCCGCGACGAGCGGCGCCAGGTACGGGCGCTGCACAAGCGCGCCAAGGCCGCCGGAGTCAAGGCCGGGATCGTCGACCGCAACGCAGTGTGGCCGCTGAAGCTGGCCGCGCTGCGCCTGATCCACGCGGCGGGCATGCGCCCGGCGCGGCGGATCGCCTACGACGACTTCCGCCGTCGCGAGGGCGCGGGGCTGCACAACTTCGCCGTCTGGAGCGCGCTGACCGAGGTGCACGGCCAGGAGTGGGCCGACTGGCCGGAGGAGTTGCAGCGCCCGAGCTCTCCGGAGGTCGCGGCGTTCGGGAGGGAACACGCGCAGGAGGTCGACTTCTTCGAGTGGCTCCAGTGGGTGGCGCAGACGCAGGTCTCGGCCGCGCAGACCGCCGCGGCCGAGGTGGGCATGCCGGTGGGCATCGTCACCGACCTCGCCGTCGGAGTGAACCGCATGGGCGCCGAGACCTGGATGATGCCCGAGGTGTTCGCGCAGGGGATGAGCGTCGGCGCCCCGCCGGACCAGTACAACCAGCTGGGCCAGGACTGGAGCCAGCCGCCGTGGCGGCCCGACAAGCTCGCCGAGCTGAGCTACGCCCCGTTCCGGGCCATGGTGTCGGCCGCGCTCCGCCGGGCCGGCGGCGTCCGGATCGACCACATCATCGGCCTGTTCAGGCTCTGGTGGGTGCCCGACGGCGGCCGCCCCGACGAGGGCACCTACGTCCGCAACGACCACGAGGCGCTCGTCGGCATCCTCGCGCTCGAGGCCAAGCGCGCGCAGGCGCTGATCGTCGGCGAGGACCTCGGCACCGTCGAGCCGTGGGTGCGCGAGTACCTGTCGCGGCGCGGGTTGCTCGGCACCTCGGTGCTGTGGTTCGAGGCGGGCATGCAGGGCGAGCCGCTCGACGCGCAGTGGTGGCGCGAGTACTGCATGGCCTCGGTCACGACGCACGACCTTCCGCCGTCGCTCGGCTACCTCGCGGGCGACCATGTGCGCCTCCGCGACCAGCTCGGAATCCTTACCGAGCCGCTGGAGGAGGAGCTGGCGGCCGCTGCGCGCGAGCAGGCCGACTGGCTTGGCAAGCTCGTCGCCGACGGCGTGCTGGATGAGTCCAGGAAGCACGAGCCCGTCGAGGTCATGCTCGCCCTGCACCGCTACCTGAAGCGCACGCCGTCCAAGGTGCTGTTGGCCAACCTGACCGACGCCGTCGGCGAGCGCCGCGCGCAGAACCAGCCGGGCACCCTCGACGAGTACCCCAACTGGCGCGTGCCGCTCGCGGACCAGAACGGACACAGGCTGAGCCTCGAGGACGTGTTCGCCGCGCAGCTGCCGCAGCGCCTCGCCGCGGTGATGAACGGCCTGCCGGAGCAGCCGGTGTCGCGCTGGGGCTGACAGGAATCGCCAAGATCGGCCGTGCGGCGCCTCAGATGTTGGTCGCGATCGGGGACGCCTGGTAGGGGTTCGTGGTCCGTGAGCCGACCTCGTCGAGGATGATCGTCTCGATCGCCGGGTCGCCCTTCGAGATGCGGCGCGCCGCGAGCGGCAGCTCGCGCAGCGACTCCGCGTGCCGACGGCGGGCGTCGTCGAGCGTCGCGGTGTAGACCAGCTCGCCGCCGCGGAAGATGGGGACAAGCAGGTCGCGGTCGTCGCGGTCGTTGACCGGAGGGGCGCCGAGGCCGATGACCTCGGCCTCCGCGCCGTCGGGGCCGATACGGCGCATCGCGAACTTGCGTCCGCCGAGCGTGTTCTTGCCCTTGGAGCGCTTGCCGACGGGGATCATCTCCGCCCCCGTCGACGATGCGCGCGCCACGAGCTTGTACACGAACCCGCAGGTCGGGTGCCCCGAGCCGGTGACAAGCGAGGTGCCGACGCCGTAGCCGTCGACGGGCGCCCCCTGCAGCATCGCGATCTGCCACTCGTCGAGGTCCGAGGTGACCATGATCCGGGTGCTGGTAGCGCCCAGGTCGTCGAGGAGGTCCCGGGCCTGGCGGGCCATGATCGGGAGGTCGCCGGAGTCGAGGCGGACGGCTCCCAGCCGACCCTCGGTCAGCTCGACGCCCAACCGGATGGCCTTCTCGACGTCGTAGGTGTCGACCAGGAGCGTCGTCGACTCGCCCAGCGTGTGCAACTGCGCGCGGAACGCGTCCTCCTCGGCATCGAAGAGCAGCGTGAACGAGTGCGCCGCGGTGCCGATGGTCGGGATCCCGTAGCGACGGCCCGCCTCGAGGTTGGAGGTGGAGGCGAAGCCCGCGAGGTAGGCGGCGCGCGCGGCGGCGACGGCGGCCTCCTCGTGCGTGCGGCGCGACCCCATCTCGACGCAGCTGCGGTCGCCGGCCATGGCGGTCATGCGCGAGGCTGCGGCGGCGATGGCGGCGTCGTGGTTGTAGATGCTGAGCAGCACCGTCTCCAGGATGCAGGCCTCGGCGAACGTGCCCTCGACGGACAGGACCGGGGAGCCGGGGAAGTACACCTCGCCCTCCGGGTAACCCCAGATGTCCCCGGTGAAGCGGTAGTTGGCGAGCCAATGGGCGAGGTCGTCGGTGACGATGCCGCGGTCGCGCAGGAAGCCGAGCTCGGCCTCGCCGAACGAGAACTCGCCGATCGCGTCGATCACGCGGCCGAGCCCCGCGACGACGCCGTAGCGCCGCCCCTCGGGCAGGCGGCGGGTGAAGAGGTCGAAGAGGCTTCGCCGGTTCGCGGTGCCCGCGTCCATGGCGGCCCGCACCATCGTCAGCTCGTATTGATCGGTCAGCAGCGCCGTTGTCATGCCGGGCATGCTAGCGGCCGGGCAAGGGATGAGGGCCGTTTGCCCGCGTCCGGTGGCGGGGTTTGGCCGAACGCGGCATTGTTAGGTCCATGACCACACAGCCTGTCGGCGACACCCGGGTCGCCGAGCGCCCGGCGGAGGCGCCTGCCGAGCTGCGGCAGTGGGTAACCATCGTCTGGGACGACCCCGTCAACCTCATGAGCTACGTCACCTACGTTTTCCAGGAGTACTTCACCTACCCGCGCGAGCGGGCCGAGGAGCTGATGCTGCGGGTCCACCACCACGGGAAGGCCGTGGTGTCGTCGGGCAACCGCGAGGAGATGGAGCGCGACGTGCTCGCCATGCAGGGCTACAACCTCTGGGCAACCATGGAGCAGGCATGACGCTCCCGGGCGCCGCGATCGTGTGGGCCTTCGACGGCTGCGACGGCAGGGACGGCGGGCTGCGCGCCATGATCGGCTTCTACCAGTCGCACCTGCGGGAGCTGCTGCCGCCGCCGAGCGACGACCCGTTCGAGCAGATCGTCGCCGACCTCGCCGACGACCCCACCAACCGCATGCTGGGCAACAACCGGCTCGCGCGCCTGTTCCCGCCCGCCATCGCCGACGACAAGGGCGCCGACGAGTTCTGGCGCGACTCCATCCACGGCCAGGCCCGCGCCAGGATCGCGGCCTCCGAGCGTGTCATCGCGGATCTCGACGCCTGGGCGGGTCACGTGCCCGTGACGCTCGACGCCGCCGACGACTGGGCCAAGACGCTCGGCGCGCTTCGCCTCTTCTGGTACGCCGAGGCCGCAGGCCCCGGCCGCCAGGCGCGGCCCAACGAGGAGGTCATGGCGTCCAACCCGGGCCTCGTCGACCTGATCGAGTGGCTCGCCTACCTCATCGAGGACCTGCTGGAGATGCGCGCCGCGTGCCTCTCCGACGACATGAGCCTCGACCCCGAGCAGTTCGAGCCCCGCGAGGCGGGCAGGTGACGGCGCTTGACCGGCCGATCGGCGTCTTCGACTCCGGCTTCGGCGGCCTCACGGTGCTGCGCTCGCTCGTCGAGCAGCTCCCCAACGAGGACTTCGTCTACCTGGGCGACACCGCCCGCGCCCCCTACGGCCCCCGCAGCATCGCGGAGGTGCGGCGGTTCGCGCTGCAGGGCCTCGACCACCTCGTCGAGCGCGGCGTCAAGGCGCTGGTCATCGCGTGCAACTCGGCGTCGTCGGCGGCTCTCAGGGACGCGCGCGAGCGCTACGACGTGCCCATCACAGAGGTGGTCCTCCCAGCCGCGAGCCGTGCCGTCGCCGCGACGAGGAACGCCCGGGTGGGCGTGATCGCCACCCGGTCGACGGTCAGCTCGGGCTCGTACGAGGACGCGTTCGCCATCGCGCCGCACGTCACCCTGACAGCCGAGGCGTGCCCGCGCTTCGTCGAGTTCGTCGAAGCGGGCATCACCGGCGGCGACGAGCTGCTCGCCGTCGCCGAGGAGTACCTGGCGCCCATCAAGCGCGCGCAGGCCGACACCCTCATCCTCGGGTGCACGCACTACCCGCTGCTGAGCGGCGTGATCGGCTACGTGCTGGGCAACGGGGTGACGCTGGTGTCGTCGGCGGAGGCGTGCGCGCAGTCCACCTACGCCCAGCTCACCCAGGCAGGCCTCCTGCGCCACCAGCCCCGCGAGGCCACGCGCACCTTCCTCACCACCGGCGACGCCCACGACTTCCAGGGCATCGGTCGCCGCCTCCTCGGCGGCTTCGTCAGCAACGCCACCACCATCGCCCTGTAGAGAAGGAGAAAACCATGTGCAAGAAGGTCACCTGCAACGCGTGCGGCAAGCCCACCTGGGCGGGCTGCGGCGAGCACATCGAGGACGCCCTCCGCGACGTCCCCGCGCCCGAGCGGTGCGCCTGCCCGCGCTGAGGTACGTTAAGCGCCATGACTTCGACCCGCATCGATGGACGCCGCCCGGACGAGCTGCGTCAGGTCCGCATCACCCGCAACTGGCTCGATCACGCGGAGGGCTCGGTGCTCGTGGAGTTCGGCCGCACGCGCGTCCTCGTCGCCGCCTCCGTCACGACGGGAGTCCCGCGCTGGCGCAGGGACTCGGACCTCGGCTGGGTCACGGCCGAGTACTCGATGCTGCCGCGCGCCACGCACACCCGCTCCGACCGCGAGGCCGTCCGCGGCAAGATCGGCGGCCGCACGCACGAGATCTCCCGCCTCATCGGCCGCTCGCTGCGCGCCGTCATCGACTACAAGGCGCTGGGCGAGAACACGATCGTCCTCGACTGCGACGTCCTCCAGGCCGACGGCGGCACCCGCACCGCGGCGATCACCGGCGCGTACGTGGCGCTGGCCGACGCCGTCGCCCACCTGCGGAAGCTCGGAGCGCTGAAGGGCGAGCCGCTGCGAGACTCCGTGGCCGCCGTCTCCGTCGGGTTCGACTCGTCGGGCCAGGCGCTGCTGGACCTCCGCTACGAGGAGGACTCGGCCGCCGAAACCGACATGAACGTCGTCATGACCGGATCCGGCGCCTTCATCGAGGTGCAGGGCACCGCGGAGGGGACGCCGTTCAGCCGGGCCGAGTTGGACGTCCTCCTCGACCTGGGCGCCGCCGGCTGCGCCGAGCTCACCCGCATCCAGCAGGAGGCGCTGGCGTGAGGCTCCCGGAGCGCATCGTGCTCGCCACGAACAACCCCAAGAAGCTCGCCGAGCTGCGCCGCATGCTCGAGGCCGGGGGAGTCGGCGTCGAGGTGCTCGGCCTCTCCGACCTTCCCCGTTACCCGGAGCCGGCGGAGACCGAGCGGACCTTCGAGGGAAACGCCTTCCTCAAGGCCACGGCGGCGGCCGCAGAGACCGGGCTGGTCGCCGTCGCAGACGACTCCGGCCTCGAGGTGGCGGAGCTGAACGGCATGCCGGGCGTCCGCTCCGCCCGCTGGGCAGGCCCGGCCTGCGACGACGAGGACAACAACGCGCTCCTGCTCGCCCAGCTCGACGGCGTGCCCGCCGAGCGCCGCACCGCCCGGTTCGTGTGCGCGCTGGCCATGGTCACGCCCGACGGCGAGCGTCGCGTCTGGCACGGCCGCATGCCCGGCCGGATCGCCGAGGCGCCCACGGGCGACGGCGGCTTCGGCTACGACCCGCTGTTCCTCCCCGCGGGCCTCGATGTCAGCTCCGCTGAGCTGACCCCCGCGGAGAAGGACTCCATCTCGCACCGCGGCATCGCCGTCAGCGCGTTCGTCTCCTACCTCGCAGAGCTGGAGTCGTGAAGCAGTACCTTGACCTCCTGACCCACATTGTGGACAACGGGGTCGACAAGGGCGATCGCACCGGCACCGGCACCCGCTCGGTGTTCGGCCACCAGATGCGCTTCGACCTGGCCGCTGGCTTCCCGCTGCTGACCACCAAGAGGGTGCACACGCGGTCGGTGTTCGGCGAGCTGCTGTGGTTCCTGCGCGGCGACACCAACATCGGCTGGCTGCACGACAACAAGATCACCATCTGGGACGAGTGGGCCGACGAGAACGGCGACCTCGGTCCCGTCTACGGCTACCAGTGGCGCTCCTGGCCCACACCCGGCGGCGGCCACGTCGACCAGCTTGCCAAGGTCGTCGAGTCGATTCGCCGCACCCCGGACTCCCGGCGCCACATCGTGTCGGCGTGGAACGTCGCGGACGTCGACGACATGGCCCTGCCGCCCTGCCACGCGCTGTTCCAGTTCTACGTGGCGCCTGCCGCCGACGGCGGCCCGGGAGTGCTCAGCTGCCAGCTGTACCAGCGCTCGGCAGACGTGTTCCTCGGTGTGCCGTTCAACATCGCCTCTTACGCGCTGTTGACGCACCTCGTGGCCCAGGTGACGGGCCTCCGCGTGGGCGAGTTCGTGCACACGCTCGGCGACGCGCACATCTACTCGAATCACTTCGAGCAGGTCGCGACGCAGCTGGCGCGCGAGACGAGGCCGCTGCCGCGGCTCCGCCTGAACCCCGACGTCACGGAGCTCGACGCCTTCGAGCTGTCGGACATCACCGTCGAGGGCTATGACCCGCACCCGGTTATCAAGGCGCCCATCGCGGTGTGACCTGACCAACTACCCTTGACCCATGAGTGAGCTGCGGCCGTCGTTCGGGGAGCGCGACACCTACCTCAACCTGCTGTCCGTCGCGTATGCCGACGGGCGCATCGACGACGAGGAGCTGGAGAGGCGCACGCAAGCGGTGCTCGCCGCGGTGACGCACAAGGATGCCATCGCGCAGTTCGAGGGGCTGCCCGCGCCCAACGTGCTGCCGGCACCCATCAAGCCCGCGCCGCCACCCCCACCCAAGCCTGCTTCGCCGCCGGTGCTCAACCTGCCGGAGCAGCCGCCCTCCGGGCCGCTGTACTCCATCGAGCCCGCCCCCGTCCGGTTCACCCCCGCCCCGCGCCGGTCCGACGACGGCCCCGGCGCCATGATCGTCAAGGTGGTGGTGGGGGTCGCCGCCGCCGCGATCGGGCTGACGGTGATCGGCGGCTTCATCAGCGCCGGCACGGCGATGAACCAGTTCAACCAGTGGGGGCCGGGCGTCGTGGACATCGACGGCGGCTTCGGCCCCATCGAGATCGGCGACGACTGGTCGGGGAACGTCCTTCCCGAGACGATGATGGAGGAGGTGCAGACGGCGATGTCCATGCTCGATCGAGAGGGGTGGGGCTCGGTCGTCAGCCTGCACGCCGAGGGTGGAGTGGTCTCGGGAACGGCCACCACGTCGGGTACCTCGGAGGTCGTCTCCTTCGCCAGCCAGGCGGATGGCTCCCAGAGCATCGGCGCGACGGCGCAGACGGCGGTGAGCAACGCCGTCGACGCGGCCGAGATGTCCGACGGGCTGGTCCTGGCTCTCAAGGACGTCGAGGCGGAGCTGATGGGCTTCCCGATCACGGCGACCCTCGCGTGGGCGGAGGACGAACCCTTCTTCGACGTGACGTTCATCGATGACGGCGCGGAGATCGACACCGCCCGGTACGATCTCGCGGGCAACCGGGTGGAGGACGAATGAGGATCGTGGCGATCGCGGCGGTGGCCGACAACCGGGTCATCGGCTCGGGCGACGACATGCTGTGGCACCTGCCGGAGGACTTCGCGCGGTTCAAGCGCGTCACCACCGGCAACACGCTGATCTTCGGGCGGCGCACCCACGAGCAGATCGGCCGCACGCTGCCCAACCGTCGCATCATCGTCGTCACGCGCGACGAGGCCTGGTCCGACGAGACGGTAGAGGTCGCGCACTCGATAGAGGAGGCGCTGGAGCTGGCCGCGGACACCCCTGACAAGGTGTGTTACGTCGGTGGCGGGGCGCAGATCTACGAGGCCGCGTGGCCGTACCTGACGGAGCTGGACATCACGATCGTCCACCAGTCGCCCGACGGGGCCGCGCTGTTCCCGCCGATCGTCGCGCGCGAGTGGACGGAGGTCTCGCGCGAGCAGCGCGTCGGCTTCGACTTCGTGCAGTACCGCCCGACGCCCGCAACGATCGACCAGTAACCCGCCCCAACGGGCATCGTCGTGCCAGTTGGGGCCTGATGCTGGCAGATCCTTGCATAGACTTTGGCGCATGTTCTGGTACCGGTTCTTCAAGTTCACGATCTTCAAGCCGCTGGTGAAGCACGGCTGGGGCGCCATCGTGATCGGCTCCGAGAACTACCCGCGCGAGGACGGGCTGATCATGGCGAGCAATCACATCGGCGCGCTCGACTCGCTGATCATCCCCGCGATGCTGCCGCGGCCCCTGACCTTCCCCGCGAAGGCGGAGCTGTTCGCGAGCGGCGGCGGGGCAGGCGCCCGCATCGTCGCGTGGTTCCTGAAGACAATCAAGATGGTGCCGATGGACCGCAGCGGCGGCCGGGCCAGCGTCGACGCCCTGCAGCAGATCTCCGACCTGCTCGCCGAGGGCAACGCGATCGGCATCTACCCCGAGGGCACCCGCTCGCCCGACGGCCGCCTGTACAAGGGCAAGACGGGCATGGCGCGCATCGCGCTGCAGAACCGCGTGCCGATCGTCCCCGTTGGGATCTCCGGCTCCAAGTCGTTCAGGGGCCCCTTCGGGATCCCGTGGGCCAAGCGCCCCGTCGTCGTGATCGGCAAGCCGCTCGACTTCAGCGCGTTCGCCGACACCCCCGGCAACAGCAAGGTGCTGCGCTGGGTGACCGACGAGACGGTGGCCGCCATCCAGGAGCTCACCGGCCAGGAGTACGTCGACGTCTACGGCGCGCGCGTCAAGACCGGCGACCTGGCCGACGGCGGAGCGGACGCCTTCGTCCTCCCGCGCCCCGGCGGCGGCGAGCCGCCTGTCGTCGAGAGGCGGGCTCGCTGACACCTGGGGTACCCTTTCCCGCATGTCGAGCATCATTTCCCGGGAAGAACTGCGCGCGCTGCCCTTCGTTCAGCAGCCCACCTACCCGGACTCAGCGGCCCTCGACCGCACCATCGACGCGCTCGAGAAGCTGCCCCCGCTGGTCTTCGCGGGCGAGTGCGACGACCTGCGCGAGAAGATCGCCGACGTGGCCGAGGGCCGGGCGTTCCTGCTCCAGGGCGGCGACTGCGCCGAGACGTTCGAGGCCGTGACCGCCCAGGACATCAAGGGCAAGCTCCTGGTGCAGCTGTCGATGGCCGTCGTCATGACCTACGCGGC